>NZ_FXBS01000003.1:0-300000 GCF_900178005.1 Tuberibacillus sp. Marseille-P3662
GATAAGTGCTGAAAGCATCTAAGCATGAAGCCCCCCTCAAGATGAGATTTCCCATGGCGTTAGGCCAGTAAGACCCCTTAGAGATGATGAGGTTGATAGGTCCGGTGTGGACGCGTGGTGACACGTGGAGCTGACGGATACTAATCGGTCGAGGGCTTATCCTAATTGAGATGCGTTTCTACTTTCGTTTCTAGTTCTGAAGGCGCAAGCCTTGACAGTTAAATAGCAATGGTCGATTGTTAGTCATATCTCATCAATGTGGTATGATGGCAGGGAAAGAGATGTTTGAACGTTCTATGGTAACATCGAACTGACCGACATTCTATCGATCTAAGTCTGGTGGTGATGGCGAAGAGGTCACACCCGTTCCCATCCCGAACACGGTCGTTAAGCTCTTCAGCGCCGATGGTAATTGGGGCTTTGCCCCTGTGAGAGTAGGACGCCGCCGGGCTAAAGAAGAGGAAGGTTGATATTCAGCCTTCCTCTTTTTTATGTGATATATTATTTTATATAGGAGTTTGTGTAGGTACTTGAGACAAACATTAGCCTCCATTAGAATAGGACTATAGATATCTTAAAATAAGGCTCTTTTCTATAAGATTGTTGTTTTTTTTAATAGGATTATGCAAGCTAAAGTGTCGAAAAGTTGATTGGAGCGAAAGGTGCGAGACTCCAGCGGGATGAGCGGGACAGGTGAGACCCCACAGGCGCGGAGCGCCGAGGAGGCTCACCGCCCGCCTCGCGGAAAGCGAGCATCCTGGAGTGGCAATCAACCCTTCCCTTCAAAATAGCAACACAGTTTACGAAAACCGCCTAAAATAAAGAAATTAAAACGGGGTTAAGCTATGTACGAAATCATATCAGATTCAAACGAGAAAACAATGGACATTGCCCAATCGATTGCTCATCATCTCAGGCCGGGAGATATATTAACTTTGACGGGAGATCTAGGAGCTGGGAAAACGACATTTGCCAAGGGGTTAGGGTCGGCCTTGGATATTGATGAAACAATGAATAGTCCAACATTTACTATCGTCAAAGAATATAATGGGCGCATACCCTTGTATCACATGGATGTCTACCGTGTGGAACATGGAGATGATTTGGATATCATTGATGAGTATTTTGAAAGTGATGGCATTGTCGTCATTGAATGGCCGGATCATATTCAGTCGATCCTCCCATCTGAACGTTTAGACATTAGCATTCGCTACATTGATGAAAGGACTCGGCTTATCACTTTAGATCCAAATGGCCTTCGTTATGACGAGATTTGTAAGGAGATCAAATCATGAAAACTTTATCAATTGACTCATCTAATTTGGTTATGGGAGTGGCTATCAATGACGATGACCGGGTTCTCGGTGAAATCATCACGAATGTCAAAAAGAATCACTCCATAAGGCTTATGCCGGCGATTCAACAATTGATGGATGACGTTGGGGTATCTTCTTTGGACCTTGACCGAATTGCTGTTGCTCAAGGTCCTGGTTCATACACAGGTGTTCGAATCGGCGTCTCCATAGCAAAATCTTTGGCATGGTCTTTGAATATAGATTTAGTTGGTGTCTCTAGTTTAGAAATATTGGCGCAAAATGGCCGGTATTTTGACGGATATATTGTCCCATTTTTTGATGCTAGACGTGGTCAAGTATATACAGGGATGTATCAATTCAAAGATGGACAGGTTATACCTGTGCTAGATGATCGGATTGTTTTGATGGAACAATGGCTTGAACAAATAAAAGAGCATCGAGAACATGTTTTATTTCTGAGCAACGATATGGAAAAGCATGGATCGGCGATCACAGCGGCTTTGGGTGAACAGACTGAATATGCGGACATAAGTATCAACAACCCGCGTCCAGCTGAGTTAGGACGGTTAGGGATGCTGAAGTCACCCGTCAACGATATTCACACTTTTGCACCGGCTTATATTCAAATGGCTGAAGCAGAAGCTAAATGGTTAGAGGCCCAAAGGATATCGGAACATGAATAGAAAGATTTCGTACCGTGTGATGACTTCAGAAGATATTCATCAAGTTCATCATGTTGAAGAAGAAACTTTTCAACATCCATGGACGCTGGCAGCATTTGAAAATGAGATGATCAATAATCGATTCGCTACCTATCTTGTTGCTGAGGATAAGGAACGGATCATTGGGTATTGCGGTACTTGGGTGATTCTTGATGACTCTCATATTACAAACATAGCGTTATTGGATGAGTACCGTGGGCAAAGAATTGGCGAGACCTTACTTCGAAAGGCTATGAAGTTAGCCAAGATGAAAAAGGCCAAGACCATGAGTTTAGAAGTTCGTGTATCAAATGAAAAGGCGAAGCATTTATATCGAAAATTAGGATTTCAAAAAGGCGGTATTCGAAAACATTATTATTCGGATAATCATGAAGACGCCTTAGTCATGTGGGTGAATTTATAGTGGAGATTAATCAAGAAACGTTAATACTAGGGATTGAAACGAGCTGTGATGAAACGGCTGCATCAGTCATAAAAAATGGGACAAGTATTGAATCCAATGTTGTTGCCTCTCAAATTAATAGCCATAAGCGCTTCGGGGGCGTGGTACCCGAAGTTGCCTCACGTCATCATGTTGAACAAATAACGATGGTAGTTGAAAAGGCTATGAAGGAAGCAGATATCGATTTTACGGATCTTGACGGCATTGCTGTTACTCAGGGTCCAGGTTTGGTCGGAGCCCTGCTAGTGGGTGTCAATGCTGCCAAAGCGCTATCTTTTGCTCATGGACTGCCGCTTATTCCCGTCCATCATATTACTGGGCATATCTATGCCAATCGATTAGTAGATAAAATGACTTTTCCATTAATTGCTCTCGTGGTTTCAGGCGGACATACGGAACTCATTTATATGCAGGAGCATGGTCATTACCAAATTATTGGGAAGACGCGGGATGATGCAGCTGGGGAATCCTATGATAAAGTAGCTCGTACGCTTGGGCTTTCTTATCCTGGCGGCCCTGCCATTGATCAAATGGCACAGAAGAGTCAGCAACCTGTAGATTTTCCAAAGCCGATGTTGCATGATGAGTCATTTGATTTTAGCTTTAGCGGCGTCAAGTCTTCTGTCATTAATCAAGTTCATAATGCGGAACAACGAGGCAAGGACTTAAGTACGGAGGATATTGCAGGCGGATTTCAGCAAAGTGTCATTGATGTCCTTGTTAGTAAAACGATTCGTGCCGCTAAAAGTTTTCAAGCGAAACAAATTATTGTTGCTGGTGGAGTTGCTGCCAATGAGGGATTGCGTCAATCACTGTTATCCACATGTGAGTTAGAAAACATTCAATGTTCTATTCCGCCGATTCACTTATGCACAGATAATGCTGCGATGATCGGTGCGGCAGGAACAATAGGTTACTTGAAGGGGCACCGTGCTGATATGGCGTTAAATGCGCAGCCGGGCTTAAGCATCGAGAGATTTTAGGTGATGAACATCTATTGAGACATTCACTGATCATACTGGATGGGTGTCTATGATTGATTATCAACAAGTCACACAGGGATGTTGTGAACAAATGGATAGCAAATGTTGAAAACCATAAACAAATTGTGAATAAATCATCTATAACTGTGTATAATTTTATATTTATCCACAGTTATACAATACTAAAAAACCTCACCGGGTTATTCACCGGTGAGGTTTTCAAGTTTGTGTTGATGCGTTTCCCATAATTGCATGGCTTCATCTAATTGATGCTTCGTGTGTTCCAATTGGGAGTGGATATCCGCCGCTTTTTGGTAATCATTAAAGACTTCAGGGTCAGCAAGTTGATGTTCAAGGGTCTCAATGTCGCCTTCTAGTTGTTCAATCTTTTGTTCGGTGTCTTCAATGGATCGCTCAAGTTTTCGAATGTCACGTCTTTGGGCTTTCTGGTTTTCATAGTGCGTTTTTCCTTCTCCATGATCTTGTCGTTGATCCACTTGAGTCATAGAGGGATTTTTGTTGGCCTTCAATACTGCAAGTTCTTGTTCTTCCGCCTTTTTATCCACATAGTAATCATAATCACCAATGTAATCTTTTAAGCCGGATGTGGATAACTCAAGGATTCGGTCGGCAATTTTGTTCATGAAATATCGGTCGTGTGAGACAAACAAGAGGGTCCCGGGATATTCTAGTAACGCTGACTCCAAAACCTCTTTGCTATCTAAATCAAGGTGGTTGGTGGGTTCATCAAAGATTAAAACATTATCTTTGCGCATCATCAGCTTGGCTAATAACAGCCGCGCCTTTTCTCCTCCGCTTAAAGCATGAACCTTCTTTAAAACATCTTCTCCGGAAAATAAGAAATTACCGAGAACGGTGCGGATATCCATTTCTTTGACATTAGGATATTGATCCCATAATTCATCAAGCACCGTTTTGTTGGGATTGAGATCTTCTTGTTCCTGATCATAAAAGCCGATGCTCACATTACTGCCAATATCTATCTGTCCATTAAGACGCGGTAAATCTCCGGCTAATGTTTTGAGTAAAGTTGTCTTGCCAATACCATTAGGGCCAACGAGAGCGACACTTTCGCCCCGTGTGATGGCAAATGATACATCGTCAGCAAGTGAGGCTGATGTGTCGTAGCCAAAACTTAAATCTCTGACAAAAAGGACATCATGTCCGCTTTGCTTTTTAATATCAAAAGAAAATTTAGCAGAAGGATGATCGCTATCCGGCCGATCCATCGTCTCCATGTTTTGCAGTTTTTTTCGCCTGCTTTTGGCCCGTTTTGATGTGGATGCACGAGCTATATTTTTTTGAATAAAGTCTTCAAGTTTGGCAACTTCTTTTTGTTGTTTTTCATAAGCTTTGAGTTGTTGCTCGTAGCGTGCGGCCCGTTCTTGTAAAAAGTGTGAATAGTTGCCGACATATTTGAAGGAGACTGTATTAAATATTTCATAGACTTTTGTAATTAATTTGTCAAGAAAATACCGATCGTGTGAGACGACGAGAATGGCTCCAGCATAATGCTGTAGATAGCCTTCCAGCCATGTTAATGTGTCAATATCTAAATGGTTGGTGGGCTCGTCCAAAATTAATAAATCAGGTTTTTTTAGGAGTAATTTGCCAAGGGCTAAACGTGTTTTTTGTCCACCTGACAAATGACTGACTGGTGTCTGCCAATCATAGTCGCCGAAATTTAAACCGTTAAGGATGGCTTTGATATCAGCATCAAAGGTGTAGCCTCCGCGTTCAGTAAAGGCTGACTGAAGTTGATCGTAGTCATCCAGCAATTTTTGATAGTCATCTGAGCTCATATTGTCGGAATCGCTCATGGATTGCTCCATGTCCCGGAGTTTCGTTTCCATGTTAATGAGGTCAGTGAAAACGAGGGCTAATTCATCATAGATTGAACGCTCTGAATGAATAGCAGTGTGCTGGGAAAGATAACCTACGGACGTTTCTTTTGCAAAAATGACATCCCCATCATCGGCTTCAAGTTCGTTTAAAATAATTTTGAGCAACGTTGTTTTACCACTGCCGTTGCGGCCAACGAGTGCGACACGTTCATGAGATTGTACTTCTATGTTAATATTCGATAAAATGGTATCAGTACCATAGGATTTACTGATTTTATTGGTCTGTAATAGGATCACTTGAATACACCTCAAATCCTTATTTCAGTGTATCGTATAGCTGAGACCAGTGGCAACCATATGGGTGTTAAGACTAAGATAAAAGGAGGCCTTGGTATTGGATCGACTCACACACGTCAATGACCAAGGTAGAGCAAAGATGGTTGATGTATCCGCTAAGGAAAAAACGTCACGCACAGCTATCGCTCGTACAACCGTCACCATGAATCAGCAAGCTTATGATGCTGTGACACAGCAAAAGGTGGAAAAAGGCGATGTACTTGCAGTCGCTCAGGTTGCGGGGATTATGGCAGCGAAACAAACCTCACAGTGGATTCCGATGTGCCACCCGTTATCGCTATCGGGCGTTGACATCACGTTTACATGGGAAGAAGCAGGATGCCTAGCCATCCATGCTACCGTTAAAACCAAAAATGAAACGGGTGTAGAAATGGAGGCGCTGACAGCGGTATCTGCCGCAGCTTTAACGGTTTATGATATGTGCAAAGCGTTAGATAAAGGTATGACGATAGCATCGACTTATCTCGTCCAAAAAACCGGGGGAAAAAGTGGTGACTATCAGTCTGACCAAAGCGTCGACGGGGGTTAAATATTGATATGAGTTATGAGCAGATTCCGAGGGCAACAGCTAAACGACTGCCACTATATTATCGTTCGCTGCGTCACCTCGCTGAATCGGGGAAAAGCTGCGTGTCGTCTTCAGAATTAAGCGATGTGGTTAAAATTGACTCGGCCACTATTAGACGAGACTTTTCCTATTTTGGCACATTGGGTAAAAAAGGTTACGGTTATAATGTGGAACGGTTGTTGGACTTTCTTCGGGAAACACTTGACCAAGATGAGTTAACTGAAGTAATGTTAGTAGGTGTAGGCAATCTTGGAACAGCACTATTGAATTATAATTTTATGAAAAATAATAGCACACAAATCGTGAAAGCCTATGATGTTGATGGAGATAAAATTGGTACGGAAATCGCTGGTGTGACCATCGATGATTTGCGTGATATACAAGCTGAAAATGGTAACATCCCTGTAGCCATTTTGACGGTGCCAGCAGCCGCTGCGCAGAAAGTCGCTGATCAACTGGTTGCTGTAGGTATTAATGGGATTCTGAACTTCACGCCAGTCCGTCTTTCGGTTCCTGATCACATTAGGGTTCATCATATTGACTTGGCTGTCGAGTTACAATCAATCATTTATTTTCTCAAAAACTATCCGCTTAAATAGCAGCATGGAGGTGACGTAACGATGGGATACGGTGCGGGAAGTATTGCTCTTGTAGCAGTTGTCGCTTTAATTATTTTCGGGCCGAAGAAGCTTCCTGAATTAGGTAAAGCTGCAGGTCATACGCTCAGGGAATTTAAGAATGCTACTAAGGGAATTATGGACGACAATCATGACGATAAGAACAAAAAGCAGGATGATTAAGCATGGCTGATAAGTACATGAGCATGACGGAACATATACACGAACTCAGGCGGCGGTTGATGATCGTCGCCATTGGTTTTGTCATCGCCTTTGTAGTTGGCTTCTTCTTATCCAAGCCGTTAATTTTGTATTTACAGAAAGCAGAGGAAGCGAAAGGCGTTGCCATGAATGCGTTCAGGGTTACCGATCCTCTGAACATTTTTATACAGATGGCGTTTGTGATTGGGATTATTATTGCTTTACCACTCATACTCTACCAAATATGGGCTTTTATTGCGCCTGGTCTATATAAAAAGGAACAAAAAGTGACATTAGCCTTTATCCCATTGGCAGTTTTATTATTTCTAGGCGGTCTTGCTTTTTCTTATTATATTCTTTTTCCTTATACCTTAAATTTTATGGGAAATCTAAGCACGTCGTTGAATATTGAAAGTGAGATTGGCATTAATGAATACTTTCGTTTTTTATTACAAATCACATTGCCGTTTGGATTTGTTTTCCAATTACCGATTCTTGTTATGTTCTTAACGAGGCTGGGTCTTGTCACACCAGCCTTATTGCACAGGATACGGAAGTATGCTTACTTTGTTCTCTTGATCATGGCAGGTTTCATTACGCCTCCTGATGTCATTTCCCAATTGATTGTGATGGTGCCGTTGGTCATCCTCTATGAAGTAAGTATTGTGATCTCTCGAATGGCTTATCGACAAAAGATTAAGTCTTTAACAAACGAAAATCAATAGCTAGCCGTCGGCAGTACCCATGATTAGGAATCTAACATAGGGTGATTATTGTAACGAATGAAGAAGGGTGATAAAATGCTGCAGTTAAAATCGATGAATGAAATTGCCAAAATGAAGGAAGCTGGGGAAATACTCGCTGCTTGTCATCAGGCTATCAAAAAGAAACTTCAACCAGGCATAACCACAGCCGACATTGAAGCTTTTACAGAGGCTTTTTTAAGCGAGCGGGGGGCAACACCAGAACAAAAAGGTTATCAAGGCTATGAGTATGCTACCTGCGCATCTGTAAACGACGAAATTTGTCACGGTTTCCCGCGCAACGAGCCGTTGAAAAAAGGGGATATTGTCACGATTGACATGGTCGTTAACCTGAATGGTTGGTTAGCCGATTCCGCTTGGAGCTATGCTGTAGGGACAGCTTCGGAACAAGCGCAAAATCTGCTTGATGTATCGAAAGAGGCTTTGTATAAAGGGATTGAACAAGCCAAAGTTGGTGGCCGGATTGGTGATATCGGTCATGCCATCCAAACCTATGCAGAAGGTGAAGGTTATAGTGTGGTTCGTGACTTTGTGGGCCATGGGATTGGACCCAGTATCCATGAACAGCCGCAAGTGCCTCACTTCGGTGTACAAGGAAAAGGCCTGAGGTTAAAGGAAGGGATGGTATTAACCATCGAACCCATGATTAACACTGGCGGTTGGCACTCTAAGTTGGACGATAACGGTTGGACGGCTCGAACTGCGGATGGTTCATTATCGGCACAGTATGAGCATACGGTTGCAATTACCAAGGACGGTCCGATGATTTTAACCGATCAGGACCATCTTGAATAAATGGTTATAATAAAAGGCTCTTTTTGCATGGATTGTTGATTTTTTGTCCGCATTTGAAATACACTTCGCTTTCCGCGGGCGACCAGTGAGCCTCCTCGAACTCCGCTACCGCTTCGTTCTGCGGGGTCTCACTTTGGCCGCTGTTCCCGCAGGAGTCTACATGTATTTCAATTGCTCACAGCAATAAATGTTTTCAGTTGTATCTAAGAGCAACAATCTTTTAGAAAACAGCCTAATAAAAGGTCACTTCAAATTGAAGTGACCTTTTTATTTGTGTTTCATGGAAGACTTATAGCGCATAAGTGTAAAAGCCGTGCGTATGATAAATGCCGCAAATGCGGAAAAGAAAATTGTTACGGGATTCCATACACTTTGGTGGGCCGCATTAACAGCAAAGTAGATGCATCCAGCGGTAATCACCAAATAAAATAGAATCCATATATTTAATGTTTGTTGCTTCAAAAGAATACCCCCCAAATCAACTGCAATTGTTGCTCATGATCTTCGTAGTACTGGAGAAGATCATCCCGGAAAAAAAAGAGTATCACACTCAAACTGTTGAGGACCATGTGTGAAATGATCGGAACGATGATTCGTTTTGTTTTAGCGTATAAATAGGCAAAGACAAATCCGATTGAACCATAGACAATGATGTGTGCATCAAAATGAAAAACAGCAAAAATAAGCGCGCTGAATAACGCTGATAGCCAGAAATTGAATCGTTTATAAAACGAACCGAAAATCACTTTTCTAAATACAATTTCTTCGACAATCGGACCTAATAGGGCAATGCTAATAATGGCAATTGGTGCTTGTTCAGCAATCCCCATTAAATTTTGAGTATTAGTGGATTCGGCCTTGTTCCCTAATACAGTCACGTCAACAATACTAGCCAGCATTTGAACAACATAAGTCATGAATATGCCGACTATTGCCCAAACGATGGTTTGTCCAAGTGTGACTCGTGCTTCTTTGTCCCGCTGATGATCTTCACTCGTTCGTAAAAGCCATATAATAATCGGGAGGGCGACCAGAAAACTGTAAGTCATCCAATAGCCGGAAATGATTTCGATATGATTCTTCTTAATGTCGAAAAGTCCTAATAACAATGGTGAAAGGTACCACAGAACGTAAACAAGCAGTATATACCAATATCGTTTCGGCAAAAGACATGCTCCCCTTCTATACTGTCATTCTCCGATGGTCAATACGATAACATTGTATCATATGTGTAGAATCAAACATAAATTTCAGCTGTTTGTGATCAGACATATTGTCTTATACTCATACTATTATTTTTCAGATGAAACCATTATGACTAGGTGAAATGTCATAAAATGATGTATCGACAATACTCGGCAAATAAAAGACTTGCAAAATGTTTCAGATTTGATTATTATATTAATTGGATTAGCACTCATCACATTAGAGTGCTAACAAAATCAAAAGTTGAATTATTAAGGAGGGTGTTCCCATGTTAAAGCCACTAGGCGACCGTATTGTAATTGAAACAGTTGAAAAGGAAGAAACGACAACAAGCGGCATTGTATTGCCTGATAGCGCAAAAGAAAAGCCGCAAGAAGGTCGTGTTGTCGCTGTTGGTACCGGTAAAGTTTCTGATCAAGGTGAACGAATTGCATTGGAAGTATCCGAAGGCGAGCGTGTCATCTTCTCCAAGTACGCTGGTACTGAGATTAAGTTCGATGGTAGTGAATATCTCATCCTTCGCCAAGACGATGTATTAGCCGTTATCGGTTAATTTCAGCTAGATAGAAACGTGTGATAGACTACATATTCTAAGGAGGCATTACAATGGCTAAAGATATTAAGTTTAGTGAAGACGGCCGACGGGCCATGCTTCGCGGTGTAGATGCTCTAGCGGATGCAGTTAAAGTAACACTCGGACCAAAGGGCCGTAATGTTGTGCTTGATAAGAAATTCGGTTCTCCGCTTATTACTAACGACGGTGTAACCATTGCTAAAGAAATTGAGCTTGAAGATAAATTTGAAAATATGGGTGCTCAGTTGGTCTCCGAAGTCGCCAGCAAAACAAATGATGTTGCTGGTGATGGTACAACAACGGCAACCGTTCTTGCCCAATCCATGATTGAAGAAGGTCTGAAAAACGTCACTTCTGGTGCAAGCCCGATGGGTGTTCGACGCGGTATTGAACAAGCAACACAAGCTGCTGTTGAAGAACTTCAAAGTATTTCAAAACCTATCGAAGGCAAAGAGTCTGTTTCACAAGTTGCTTCAGTTTCCTCCGGTAATCCAGAAATTGGTCAATTGATTGCTGAAGCAATGGAACGTGTCGGTAACGATGGTGTTATTACGACAGAAGAATCCAAAGGCTTCAATACTGAACTTGAAGTTGTTGAAGGTATGCAATTCGACCGCGGCTATGCATCACCATATATGGTAACAGATCAAGACAAAATGGAAGCCGTTCTCGAAGATCCTTATGTTTTAATCACAGATAAGAAAATCCAAAACATTCAAGAGGTGCTTCCTGTTCTTGAACAAGTTGTTCAACAAAGTAAGCCCGTCTTGATCATTGCTGAAGATGTTGAAGGCGAAGCCCTTGCAACATTGGTTGTGAATAAACTTCGCGGTACTTTCAATGCTGTTGCCGTTAAAGCACCAGGTTTTGGCGACCGTCGTAAAGCGATGCTAGAAGATATTGCAACGTTAACAGGTGCAGAAGTCATTACAGAAGATCTTGGTCTAGATCTAAAATCTGCAACCATTGACCAACTTGGCCGCGCCGGCAAAATTGTGGTCACTAAAGACAACACAACTGTTGTTCACGGTGAAGGTGACGCTAAGAAAATCGGCGACCGCGTCAACCAAGTTAAAAAACAACTTGAAGACACAACATCTGAATTTGATCGTGAAAAACTTCAAGAACGTTTGGCTAAACTTGCTGGCGGCGTTGCCGTTATCAAAGTCGGTGCCACAACTGAAACTGAAATGAAAGAACGGAAGCTTCGCATTGAAGATGCATTGAACTCGACGCGTGCGGCCGTTGAAGAAGGTATTGTCTCCGGCGGGGGTACAGCTCTTGCTAATGTCATTAAAGCTGTTGAAAAAGTCGAAGACAACCTAGAAGGCGATGAAAGCACAGGTGCTGCCATTGTTAAACGCGCTCTTGAAGCACCGATTCGCCAAATTTCTTATAATGCCGGTCTAGAAGGGTCTGTCATTGTTGAGCGTTTGAAAAACGAACAGGTTGGCGTTGGTTATGACGCAGCTAACAGTGAATGGGTCGATATGATTGACAAAGGTATTGTTGATCCAACCAAAGTGACTCGTTACGCTCTACAAAATGCTGCTTCTGTTTCCGCGATGTTCTTAACAACGGAAGCTGTCGTTGCTGACAAACCTGATGAAAACGAAGGCGGCGCTGCTGCTCCTGACATGGGCGGCATGGGCGGCATGGGTGGTATGGGCGGCATGATGTAAGCTGCCCCCATCCCTGAAAAGACAGGGGTTATCTCTGCTCAAGACTAAAAATGTCACAAGAAAAGAACAATTAATTTAAAATTTATTTTGAAAAGGACGTTTTCGTACAAGTACTGACTCTGTGCGGAGACGTCCTTTTATATTTAGGTTTTCAATTTAGAAAATACCACAGTTGTCATTAAACTTGACTGATTACTGAACTTCCATTAATTAAATTTTAAACACTCCATCATTAGTCATATCCATAAACATCCCACAAGTATTCAAATTAAGTTAGATAAATTTCAATACCATCGGAATATAAATAATAAAAAGTAAATTCAAAAAATTATCTTGTGAACAGGAATCCGGGAATCAACGATTTGGGGGAGAATAAACCGGAAATCAAAGAGGGCACGACAAAGCCCCCGAAGCCTTACACCGAAGGTCAATTGATTAATATGATGAAAACCTGCGGCAAGTCCATTGATGACGATGATTCACAAAAAGTCCTTAAAGAAGTTGAAGGCATTGGCACCGAAGCAACGAGAGCGAGTATTATTGAATCCTTAAAGGACCGAGAATATATCACCATTAAGAAAAACAAAGCTGAAGTGACAAAGAAAGGAGAAATTCTCTGCCAGTCGATAGAAGGCACACTTTTATCCAAACCGGATATGACAGCACAATGGGAAAAGTTTTTACGGTTGATCGGGGAAGGGGAGAAAACCAAGGAAACGTTTTTGCAAAACATCAATAAGTTTATTAATAAATTAATTGAAACAACGCCTGAAGCGTTGGATTCCAAAGCAATTGAAAATCGAATCGAAGAAAGTAAGCAAGAAGCCAGTCTAGGCAAGTGTCCATCCTGTCAGCAAGGAAATATCATAGATAAGAAAAAATTTTATGGTTGTTCGCGATATAAAGACGGCTGCCATTTTACTTTTCCAAAAGAACTGGCAGGTAAGAGTCTTACTGAAACCAATGTCAAAAAATTATTGTCCAAAGGGAAAACCAATCTCATCAAGGGATTTAAGAGCAAAAAAGGGAAATCCTTTGATGCTTATATCCTTTGGGAAGATGCCAAATCCGGAAAAATAAAATTTGAGTTTGCCAAAAAGCAATCATCCAATAAGGCTACACAAAAATAGTTTGGGAGGTTATGACATGTTCTATCAATACCATGAAATCATAGGAAGCGAAAAGCCTATTTACACTGAAAAACCCGACGGATTTCTGACCTTCGGGGAAATCCCTTCCGGTGATTTTCCCTCATTTGATGAAGTCGCTTATTTAGAAGTCCTTGAGGCCGGCCGGGAGTATTATGAACCCTTATATAGTAAAAGAGGATGAGGATAAATGGCGTATAAAAAATCAAAAAACTATCAGGCAGATATGGATAAAATCCAAAAAGAAGTTGATCAATCCATTGAGCGTATTTTTAAAAATGACGAGTTTCAGCGTTATTTAGAAGTCGTGTCTAAATTCCCAAAGTACAGTTTAAATAATGTGATGATGATTACCGCGCAAAAGCCGGATGCCACGATGGTACAAGGTTATAACGCTTGGAAGAAACTTGACCGTCAAGTGCAAAAAGGGGAAAAGGCTTTGAAAATCCTTGCTCCAGTCACTAAAAAAGTTGATATGACAAGGATTGACCCGAAGACACAGAAGCCTGTTCTTGATAAGAATGGGAATGAAGTGACGGAAAAAAAGGACATGCTTACGGGTTTCCGTATGGTTAGCACTTTCGATGTTAGCCAAACAAAAGGTAAAGAGTTATTCAAATTACGGGATTTTATTCAAGATGATCTGAAAGAGAGTGACCGAATAAATCAATTATATCAAGACTTTAAAGGTTACTTGAATCAGCATACAACATTTGATGTTAAAGAACAGGCATTAGATGACGACAAAGTCAATGGGTATTTCCGTCCAGCTGATGACACCATTCGAGTCAACGCCAAACAGGAGAATACTTCGATGAAATTTAAAACGCTGATTCACGAATATGCTCATGCTCAATTACATCACCAAGAGAGCGACATGAAAGACCTCCCACGGGGGCATAAAGAAGCACAAGCTGAATCAGTTGCTTTTGTTGTCTCTAAATACTATGGACTCGATACTTCCCAATATAGCGCCGGATATATCGCCGGATGGGCAAAAAATATTAAGCTTGCAAAACAAGCCATGCAGGAGATTCAAAATGTCTCTAATCACACCATCCGTGAAATTGATGATCTTATGAAAGACCGTGTTAAGGAGATTCAGCATGAAAACGGCAAAGATAAGGAGGAATCAAAGGATTTGTCTAAATCAAATTCTTCTAAAAAGGAAGCTGAATTAGAGCTTTAATCAATTGTTAAGGTAAGCAGACTTGATGTCTGCTTTTTTATTTGCTTCAGCATTCTATTCTTTTTTTCATAGTGAACTTACGAGTGATACGATTCAGAATGCAATCAGTTCTCTATTCGCTTTGTTTCGGGTATCGAACCCTCACAAACCCACTATTTCAAAAGTGTGCTGAAATAGTTCGCTCAAAATTTTAATGCTACGGCCAATCAAAACCAATTGGCTGCAGCATTATTTTTTCGCTTTCATTCTTTTTCTGCGGGCATCGAACCCTTGAAAAAGAAAAAAGCTGTCTCTTTACCGTTTTTGTGTGCTATGATTTCGTATCTTTCTTCTTTGTGTCTCCCAATTATACATTCTTTGTTCGTAACTCCATCAAGGGCAGGCGAAAAGCAAAGGAAATCGGCAAAACCAAGTAGGCTAACTGGCACTAGCAAAGCAAAGTACGCTTTGTCAATTGCCAGTAAGTCATTGGTTTTCGCTCGTCTTCCAACGGACACACCATGTGAGAGCTAATATGTTTATGTGTGCATACGTGTCCTATGCTTTTCTGGCAAGTCGGCTTCTTCGTTAGCCGACCCTTGATTACGTTCTCACAAAAATGTGGGGGGAGCCATCAAAAAAGAAAGTGAGGTGAATCAAATGATTATCGAATTATTCATCACAGTTCTTCTCATAGTTGCAGGGTGTTTAGTTTTCTTGCAGCTGTATGATTTCTTTGAAAATGAAACAGTCCGCACGCTATTAGTGGTAGCATACGGACTGTTCACTGTTTTCATGCTATTTCATTGGTTTGCTGATTACATCTTGTATCAGTTAAATAATCTGTAATCAACGAGGGGAAGGGAGCAACTTCCCCTTTTTTTCTTATGTACCTAGTATATCACAAATTTAGGAGTGTGTTACGAATGGAAACGATTTATGAAATTGTACGAATTAGGCAAGTGGTAAGAGAAGCAGAATTATCGAATGTCGATGTTATTCGATCACCTGAAGACGGTGCAGGCACCCCAGATAGACCAAGATCATAGAAGCTTCCCTCCTAGGGTCGGGAAGCGTTGTCGCTCGCTTCGCATGGCTCCCCAAAATTCAACCCTATATAACGCTTTGTGTCGGGCATCGAGCCCTCACAAACCGAAGGCATGAAAGCTTTGGCAATCATGCCTTACGCTTCAAAGAAGGTCAAGCTTATTCTAAGCTAGACCCTCTTTTTAGCTTTTAGCCCCCTAGGTGTATCCTTCTTTGTTCTCTCCATTATAATGTTGGCTCATAACTTGCGGAAGGGCGGGCGGTAAGGTCAACTGAAATCGGTCAAGCCAAGTTGGCTAACTAGGCGTAAAAAAGCCAAAAACGCTTTTCAACGCCTACTAAGTCATTGGGCTTTCCTCGCTTTCACAAAAGTCAGCACAAAAAACCGGTGCTGCCTTTAGACCTTACCTTGCAAGTGGGCTTTTAAAAACCAAAAAGCCCACCCTTCCCCTGCGTTTTCGCCAACATGCTTCCTTGTTCAAACAAGAAGGAGGTATTTATCATGGAAAGTATTTATGAAATTCAACGAATTAAACAGGTGATTCAGGAGATCGAAGGCGGAGAGCAATACATCGTCCGTTCCCCCAATGACGCGGCGAAAATAGCAGCACGGTTTATTGGCGACGAAGACAGAGAAGTGGCATTTGTGATGTGTCTCAATACGAAAAACCGTGTTGTCGCTGTTCATCGCTGTCATGTTGGAGCGTTAAACGAAAGCCTCATGCATCCAAGAGAAATTTTCAAAGCAGCCATACTGAACAATGCTGCAAGTATTATCATTTCGCATCAACATCCTAGCCAGGACATTACGCCATCGCCAGAAGATATTGAAGTTACCAAGCGGATTCGTGATGCAGGTAACATTATGGGAATTGGGTTACTCGATCACGTGATTGTTAACGCAGCAACAGAATTTACGAGCCTAAAAGAAAGAGGGTATGTTTAAAAGGAGGGATTCCCCTTCTTTTTCTTGGTATCATTCGTCAGGGCATCGAACCCTTCCGAATGATCTGCCCGTTCGGTGGACGACTCGTCCACCAAACGGGCAGAAAATGATAAAGTATTTTTGGTTTTGTTTACATTGTTAACAAAAACGTGATATACTATTGTTAACAATGTAAACATAGGGGATGAAAATTATGAAAAAAGCGACCCAACAAATCGTCGATCGTTTTCCTTTCTTTAAAGAGCATTTTTCGGAGCAGCAAGATATTGCTCCACATGAAAAACATGATGAGGACAGCTTGTATGATGACAAGCAAGTGATGGCCATTCAGGATTTTAATGATGTTGAACGTACATTTTTTCAGTTAGCTTGTTTTTTTGAACATCCGGAAAAAGAGACGTTTGACTTAGCTATGTTGTATACGAATCTACAAGATGACTGGCTGGCATTTGCCTTGCAGTTGATCACTTCCTATTTTAAAGATGAAACTCAACTGATTAAAAGTTCCTCTTTTTCGATTGTCCGAGAAAACGATGATTATTTGAATCAAAGCCAGTTTGCAGCCTATTTACAAGAGCAGGGACTGAAGTATGATCGAATTAAACTAAATGTTTATTATGGGCGCGGGAAGCTGCCAGAACCAGATCAAAAGTTTGCAAACAAGCCCTATTGGTTGCAGTCAACGGTAGAGCGTTTTTGTGCATCAGAAAAAAAGCATTTAAAGGACTGAAAAGATTGAGAATAAAGAATGGGCGCCTTCTTATACAATATTATGGAAGAAAGAAAAGAAAATAATCAAAAAGATGGATTTATGAAATTCCATCTTTTTATTTTCCTGATACATTAAGCATGATTTTTTTTATCGTGAATCCAACTAATACACCTGGCATCACAGACAACATGGGCAGCCAAACGGGTCCTAAAAGCACACCAAACAATGTGAATGTCTTAGAAAAAATCAGACCGACGGTGACAAAATAAGCTGAAAAAACAAACGGGAGAAACGCAAAACGTGACTTTCCTCCCCCTGCATCCTTATAGGCATCCCACATGGCAAAAAAGTATAGACAGGGATAGAACATCAACCATCCGTAATCGGTTTGCGCTATAGCCGTTTGAATGTCTCCATAGAAACTGTAAAGAATCGTCTCATTAAAATTCGCCTGAATATTAACTAAACATTCAAGGGCAATGAGGACGATACCTTTAATGTATTTGCCGTTTAAAAGCTGGCCGAAACCCGGGAGAGCGATGGACCAAAACAATTTTTCCATACCATCCACCGTCCCTCTTACTGCTTTTTGGCTAAGTCTTGACGATCAGCAGCCTCGGGTGGTTGTTCCATCCAAGCGTGATGGATCATGATTTTCGCCCCATCATCAGCGTATTTGGCAATTTCAGCGATTAAACGGGCATAATCAACACCTAAATCCCGACGTGGACTGGTGGATATCGATATGCCGTATTGGCCAATCCCTGAAGCAACCAATGCTGAAATATGGTACATCATAAGCTTATCGGAAAAAGGAGCCACGGTTGAATCAGTGACCTCGGGAGTTAAAGGGGTCACGCCAGAAAGGTAATTTTTATGAAGTAATGAATTAAATATTTCGACATGCTTGCCCGAAATGTCTCTTCCCTTTTCAAAATATTGACGCACGTCCTTATTTTTGGCGACTTGACTAAAGCCAGTAATGAGGGCTTGGCCAAGCGCGTTTCGATTGGCGTTGTAAACAAGATCACCAATTTCAACACCAAGCAACGGTCGAGGGTCACCAAATAAACCTCCGGATAAAAAGCTTGTGTCTTTAACAAAATCCACCTGATCGGGGATTGGAAGTTGAGGCGCGCGAACATAAATCCCCTTTTGTTTGGCCAACTTTTTAGCCCAATTATGTAATTTGTTTGTTTGGGCCAGGCAATCGGAATAGTAATCAATGATGTCATCACGGGAAGACAATGATAAAGCTAAGCTGTATGAGCTAAGCCCGAATTTCCCCATATTGAGGATATATTTTAAATAAAATATGTCTGAAAACAGGCGCGGAGCGTCTACATTGACGTCATGGTCAGTAAATCCTACCGGGACAGGGTAAGTCTCCGATTGAAACATTTCGGTGACACGTTGAACATGTTGTTGAGAAATATCGAGAGCGTATTCTAAAACGGAACGAATGTCTGGGTCTTCAATGTTGGCTAAAAAATACTTAATCCCACAGATCGCCATTGAATCATTTTGAAAAGATGTCCAAAGATTAGAGATTTCCGATGCTGTTAAGTTCGGTTGATGTTCCATTATATGACTACCTCCATAACACGTTTTCTTAGGTATTTTTTTACTCGCTGTATGGAAATATTCATATCCCTTAGACAGGAACAAAAAAATGAACCCTAAAAATGGTATTTTAGGGTTCAATGAGTATTTGGGGGAAGTAGTCACAGAACAACTTCCAACCTTTGGACATTTACAGTATCTCACCTTTTCAAAAATCAATACATGTCAATGACATTGGCCTAAGACAACTCCATGAAAGTTTTTGTCAATCGACAAGAGAGCGTAACATTAAAACGCAAAAACGCACGCTAAGCTTTCCAGTTGGTTGGATGGCAAGGAGTTATTGTTGTTTCCACCACAATTTAGAACGCACTTGATGCTTCATTTTTTGCCTTTCTTTCACTAATTCATAGGCACAATCTCTTGAACAATATTTCTGACGCCCATTATGCGGCAAAAACACAGTACCACAAACATCGCATTTTCTAGACCTTGTTTTTGATGTTATGGACCGGTTAGGTAGGTTTATACCGATTTCTTTTAATGCTTGCATATAAGTTAAATCATGTTTGGCCATCGTCTGTAATGTCGGATTTGTGTTCAACTTTTTATATTCAATTTGGCTGGGGATATAACTAAAACTTGCCATTGTTCGTCTAAACTCATTAATAATTTCTTCTTTTGTTCTATTCTTATTCAAGTCAATACCAGATTGCCGGAGAGCATTGTTAAACGAACCAAACCGTTTAACAACTGTCGTTATATTGGGTTTCAATCCTGATTGTTTATATGAATCAAAAGTAACCTTACCGTTATGATGTTCAGCGCATCGACGTAGTGATCTGATGATATCTTCATTAGTATATCTCATAATGGCTCACCGCTTTATTTATGATGTTTTCTTTTGTGTTCCTCTACATCTGCTTTTCCGTGGTTAAATTCATACATTTTTGTCGCAATGACTAGAGTGAACCAGGACACAAAAAGCAATACAGCAACCAATGCACCCCCGGCATTAACTAAGGCATGACAAGTCACCGCAGCAAATACCGTCCATAAAAACAATGTCACGTTAACTAAGATACTTTGAAACATTATCATAATAGACTCTCCTTTTTAATCGGACCATTGTTCGGTATATGATTCTGGCCACAACTCCAGGCATTCTTTTTCGTTCGGTTTTTAAATCCCAATTCTTATAATACGATCATTATCTGCTTTGTAAGTGGCTTCAACATTAGTTGTACCATAAAATAAAACAAAAGTTTAGGCAAGGTAGAAAACAAGTTTTTGGGCGACGGCACGACAGACTGATCGAAAAGCACAAAACGCTTTTCGTCATTCTGTACGTGTCGCTTCTCCCTAAAATGGCTGATAACCACGGACTGTAACAAAGGGGTTTTTCATGAAGTCAAACAGTCCGTAGGTTCCTGTCAATTTCTTAACGGGCGAACGAGTCGGTGAAGGTTCATTCAAAGAGGGCAACCATTGAAGTCAATAAGCCCGACTTCAAGATTGCGTTGTAAAAGGTAAGCAGACTTGATGTCTGCTTACTTTTAATTTCTTTCCTTTTGCATTCCGAATCGTATCAGTCGCAAGTTCACTAAGTAAAAAAGCGTGTCGGGTCCCCTATGCCCAACATGTTTTTTACTAAGTTCACGAGCCAGCAGCGCAAGGGGCAAAAAACTTTTTTGTTAAAAGCACTTCGTAACACAAAAAACTTTTTGTGCGGAAACCCTTGCGCCCCTGTCTATGCTCCCGATTCGTTCTCCATGTCAAAAGGGCAGAAATAATTCCCTTTGGGGAACTCATTCCGTTTCGGAATGCAATAGGAAAGGAGCAAAAGATATGAAGGAAAAAGCGCAGAGAAAATTAATGAAAGAGTTTCAACAAAGCTTTTCCAAGAAGGAACAACAAAAAGCAAGTTTTTATGTTGATCGGGAAGATGAAAAACATTACATATGGTCGTTTGTATTGAACAACCGACTATATGAATGGATTTTCGTTTACCAGTCGGGAATTGTTGTCCGTTCCGTTTGTTCCATATAAAACTTTTTTAAAAGGAAGTGTTAAGATGTCCGTTATGATCATCAACCATGAAAGCCTTGAATGTCTCGGAAAGTTTTTCACGCTGTCCATGAGCGAGGAAAGAGCAGCTCAAAAGATCGAGTCTTACCACAAATTAAACGTAGAAAATTTCAACTGGCAATATGATGACAACGCACCATACAATACGGCGTTTGACTTCTTCACTTGTCCGCTTATATCGCCTGAACAGGCGTTTCAAACGTTGAAATGTATTCAATACAACTGCCTTGAGCATGGGGAGGACATTGACAGTAACGCTTTTCACGATTTGAAGCAATGGGTGAAGAAAATTGAAACCAATTATAAACTGAGTGATCAAGCCATTGAAAAGGCAGCATGGGGTTGATCAAAGGGGGAAAATCCCTCTTTTGATTAGAAATATTAGCAAAAATGTGTTGATGTCCGTATACGGACATGATATAATAAAATTAACCTCCTAAGAAGGGAGGTGATAATAGTGGAACAGATGTTACTTCTTGTCGCTCTAACCAATTTAGCGACAGCCGGTATCAACCTAGCTGTTGCTATTTTGAAGTATCGCGATAGAAAGAAACCTTCTCCGGGGTCATCGGAAAAGGCTTCAGATCAGCAGAGGGATTGAGGGCGCAAGCCCTCCCCTCGTTCCACTATTCTATGCTTATTATATCCTTACCATTCAGAAATATCAAGGAGGACAAACCATGCTGACAGTTGCTCTTGTTGTTTCTGTTGTTGCACTTGGTATAAGTGTTATCGCATTAATTCTAACGATTCGTGATAGGCAGGATTAATGATAATGAACAATCCCTTAGATCAAATCATGAGTACAAGAGAAGCAGCACAAAAATGGGGGATAACACAGGATTCTGTCAAAAGACTTGCTAGACAAGGACAAATCATTGCACGAAAGTTAGACCCTGATGATAAAAAATCCCCTTACGTTATTCTTAAAAATCAAGAGTATCCTGAAAAGGAGGTTGACTGATGAAAACATGTTGTTATTGCGGAAGTGACGTTCACCCTTACAGCAAACATTATTACTGTCACTTTTGCGAAATGATCATTGACAGCTCGGATGTTCAGGAAAACGGAAATCGTAAAGATTTTTTGCCGAAAACCCAACCTTCAAATATTGATGTAGAAAAATCCACTCCCGAATTGATGACATACACCACGATTGAACTCCTTTTCATGTTAAAAATCGCCCGTAAAGAACGATCAGAAACCTATCACAATCGACATATCTTCATTCAGGCCATGAAGTCGGAAGCTAGCCGATTTCAAGATGGCGAACGTTATACCTACGATCTATACGAATACTGGACAAGAAAATGTTTCGTTCTTGAAAATTTAGTACGTGAACGAATCGGCTACATTCCTTTTAAATTGACCGAATCCTATATTCAAAATCTTGCTGCAAGAATGGAGCAATCAACAAAGAAAAGGATGACTATAAAAAAGGGGAAAAATACGCCAAACAAGAGAATAAGGGATAGCGTTTGATGGCTTGGATGATTGTTATCATTTTGCTAATTATTCTTCTATCAAAACGGAAGTCAATAAAACTTATCGGTTGTGCCATCCCGTTATTTATCTTGCTTTCACTTTTATGGTTTGGCATTCAACTGTAAATAAAAACGAGGAAAGCATGGAATAAAAGGGATATGTAATGTTCAAAGAAAACAATTATGATGAGTATTTCGATTACTTGCAATCCATTGACAATTAAAAGGAGGTTTACCGATGAGACCGAAAGCAAAATATAAGTTTTATGAACTGGAAGATGGGGCTTTGCTCGAAACGTTTAAAACGGATGATGACCAGGATTATTTTAATTTTGTCTTAAAGTATCCGCTGTCTATGGCTGCAAAAGGATTTGACTTTGAAAAAGGGGCGTTCTTAGGAAAAGAGGAATTCCGCGGGGATCTTATACAAGATATTCACGCTATCCGGGTTAAAGAAGATTATTTGATTATTGAAGGATTAAAGGATAAGGAAGGTTTTAACAATGACTAAAAATGAACAGGTCATGCAATGGGTCCGGGATAACTTTGACATGGAGCATATCACTATAGAGAAAACCGACATCTTACCTTATGGCCATATGATTAAGGATCAAGAAGGCGGCCATATGATTGCGTTTTATGACTTGCTTTATGATCGGGTAGATTATCGGTTTCCAGATGAAGGGAGGGGTTAATGTGATCTGTAAAACAGGTGAATGGCTTCGATTAACGAAGGAACAAAGGTTTCTTATGATTGTTGGTTTATCGACTGTACAAAAAGAAAAGCGCCTTGTCTGATCCTCCCAGATTAAAGACAAGAACGCTTTTCCCGGTGCCTGATTTATTATACACTTTACGTTAAACACATAGCAAATGCAAGGGTATCGGTGTCTTATTTTGTATTTGTAGGTGCCCTAAATACGCCTATGATCATATACCATAGGAGGGAATTTGTATGAATGAATTTAAGATAAGTGGTACTTTCCATAATAAAGGTTACTTTATTAATTTGCCTATTGATACTGTAAGAGCTGAAAGTCAAGAAAAAGCTTTTGAAATAGCAAAAAACATGGATAGGGGTAAAGTCTTCTTTGATTCAGATTCAACCCATATCATCCATCAAATAAATGGACAAGCTACTGTGATTAACGCCGACAACATCAACTATTGTGAGGTTTCAGTACCAAGCAATCAAATTAAGCATGTTATGTTAATGGGTTCACCCGTCTATGAACAAGATTATCATCCCATTTCTTTAACTGAGGTGACCAAAGCTTTATTAAAACAATCAGTTGAATGGGGTAGAAAATCAATTCCGTTTGAAAGTATATCGTATGGAATCGACGAAGTCGCTCCAGAGAAGCAAAGCATAAGGGGGGAGATTCATGTATAAAGTTTGTTCTTATTGCGGTACATATGCCGACGACGAGGGTTTTAAACGCGAAGAATTTTATTGTCATGATTGTTTAGATAAAAAACGTTCGGTAATATCGAGTTGACTACAACTCTAGAAACACCTTAAAGTTCGGGATTAACCTACATCCGAAAGAGTGGCCATAATTTTTTATTCGGTTTTATAAAATTTATCGTGAGGTGTGTACATTGATTTTTTTGTACTCCTTTGACATCCAAGGGGACGGGATGGATTTTGTTCTTAACGAAAAAATTGGAGAGGACATGATGAAATATTGTCCGGAATATGAGGAAATGTTAAGACCTCTCGTCGCTTCTTTATGTGATGTACTCAAGCGATATAAGTTTGATAGTAAAAGCGATACAATCATGACAGGAAGGATTTTGGATAATAACGAATTTGAAGTCATGCTTAGTGAAGGGTTGGGTGATATTATTGACCCATACACAAAAAACCAAGTTATCTTTGAGAGCGCAAAAACCATTGCCGATCTTTTAATGAAGGTAATGCACCGTGGCACCATGGAAAACAGGTAAAGTTTCCGCAATCGGGCCATTTAACGGAATAAGCATTTAAAATTTGAAGATCCGTGTGTTTATAAATTTTGGGGGCTTAATGATTATGATGAGAAAGTGGAACTGGGTACTTTTTGTTCTGACAATCATTTTGTGTGTAGCAATTTTTTATATTAATTTTTCGTATTATGCCGGCGTTATTGGAATGGGTTTTTTTGGGGGACTTCTTGGTTTATCACTATTTTTTGGTGTGTACGGATTATTTAAAAAGAAAAAAAGTCGCCGAATTCTCTTTGTAAATGGTGGAATCATCGCATTGATAATTATTATGTTTATTATTGCAATACCCCGTTATACCTATGATGACGCAAGGCAAATTGCATCGTCGCATTATGTGAACCAAAGAAATACGGATTCAGTTGTTATGCCTATATTGGATAAAACGGTTCCATCGAAAAGTCATTTTTCTTGGTTGTTGAATAATCGATTATATTATGTGGGTATCAAGGATGATCAGGAAAATCAAATAATACATTATGTTGTTGATCCCGTCCAGGGAAAGCTCACAAAATTAGATGAACCGTATTGGAAAAGTACTTCATAATTGGGTAAACCAATTTTAGTTTATTCCAGAAAAGCGCCAATATTGCATATAAGGGCCAGATAATTAAATAAATGGGGGGAGAAAAAATGAGTTTTGTGATTCGTGAAATGGTAAAAGAAGATATTAAGTAAGTTCAAGACGTGGCAAGAAAAAGTTGGAACTCGACATATGAAGGGATAATCCCGCATCAGGTACAGGAAAACTTTTTGAACGCTGCTTACAATGACGAAATGATGGAAAAGCGTTTAAATGGATCATTTATTTTTGTTGCAGAAATGGAAGATAAGGTCGTAGGTTTTGCCAATTTTACGCCAGTTAACAGTGAAGGACAATCAGAGTTAAGTGCAATATATCTCTATCAAGACTGTCAAGGTGAGGGTATAGGCACTGCTTTACTTCAGCGAGGAATTAAGGAGTTAGAGAATCTGAAGGAAGTATATATTGATGTTGAAAAGGAAAACACCGTCGGAAAAACTTTTTACGATGTCAAAGGGTTTAAGACAATTAAAGAATATGATGATAATTTCGATGGTCACATTCTGAAAACGGTTCGGATGTGTTTAACAGTTTAATATGCAACTAACGGGCGCAGTCGCGGAATAACGAGAACGTGAGTTATCTGGAATGAAGAGGCGTACCTTCCCTAGAAAGGTATGAAAATGTATTAAAGGATGGGGGAAAACACCCATCCCCGATTTATCCTGCAACTGGGCTCTCTAAGCGTTGTTTCATTTTAACTGCAATCAGAATAGACATAAGAATGGACAAAGCCGCGATGAAACAAGCAAAGATGAAAATGGCTTTATATAAGCCAATCCATACGGCTCCAAATCCAATTCCTATTGTAGGTAATCCGACACCAATATAAATGACCACATAAAGTGTGGAAACAACATCTCCTCGTCGGTTTTCCGGAGCAATCTCATTGACTAATGCCATACTTCCCATAAAGGCAAGGCCTTGCCCTAATCCAGTAATGATGGTGCTTATGATTAACAGCGTAATTGATTGTGAAGGTACAGCGAACAAAATACCGGCCAAACCAATGATTAGTAAAATAAGCCCGGAAATCATTGATGTTCGAAAAGATAGGTTTTTAAAAGTTAATTGAGCAACAGCTGATGCACCCAACATAAGAAATACAACGCCCCCTGTTATGGCTAAGTTATGAATCCCCATCAAGGATGAAACATAAGAAGGGACAAGGGACATGAATAAGGCTGTTACAGACCAAGCTGCAAAAGCAGTAATAGCACCCATTGCAAAAGGTGTACGAATATTAGAAGGGACACTTGGACGTTGAGGACGCCAACGTCCGGTTGATTTTGATGTAACCGTCTCGTTCATCATAAGGATTGTAATAAACCCTGGTATAAATAAAATCAGGTGTACGATATACGGCAATACAAGTGGAATAGGACCGTACTGTGCAAGAATTCCTCCTAGTATTGGCCCAACTGCAGTTCCACCCGCTGTTGCAATTGATGCAACGAGCGAAGCGGTTTTTCGGTGATTGGGACGGAGTTCAACCAGTGCAGCCGTCGCTGTTCCACTCATCATCCCTGCTGCTAACCCCTGCAAACCTCGAGCGATAAATAACCAAGCAATACTACCTGCAAATGCAAAAATAGCTGAACCAGCAGCTGAAATCAGTAATCCAACAAGCAGGACCTTTTTTCTTCCGATTCGATCAGAAAGTTGTCCAAATATTAGAAGGGAAGGAATGAGAACCAGAGCGTAAACAGCAAAAATCAGTGTTAAAATTGCTGATGAAAAATCCCATTGCTGCTGATAGACGCTGTACAGAGGGGATGGAATATTCGCTCCAACCATTAACATTAACAGGGTGTAACCCACTAACCAAAAGGTTACCGTGTTTTTCTTACTCATCTGAAATCACCCCTGATCGATGTTTCTGTTCAACAAAATGGGCCAACTGAAGCTGTAACCACCATACGAATGCTGCCCAACTTCGCCAAGGAGACCACGCTTTTGCAATTTGGCGAACTTCATCTTCAGTCGCCCGTTTCCCATGTTTATAGAATTGACCGATAATGTCTTGCAATCCTAAATCACCAGCTGGGATGATATCCTGAAATCCTAGTCCCCTCATCAAGACATACTCTGCCGTCCAGCGACCCAAACCTTTAAACTGCATAAGGGATTGACAGGCTTTGTCGTAAGACATATGTGTTAACGCCTCAAAATCAATATCCCCACTGGCCACAGCCCTTGAAGCGGTGATTAAGTATTGCGCTTTTTGACGGCTAAATTGATTTTCACGAAGCTTTTCTTCACCTAATGCAATAATTTGCTCCGGTTTTGGAAAGACCGGATAAGACTTCCCATTAAAATGAAATGTATCGCCACAAAGACCTTGTAGCTTTAACTTTAATTTTTTGGCAAACGTAATATTAATTTGTTGTCCAATGATCGCCCAAACAAGAGCCTCAAAAGGGTCTCCGATTAATACAGGTCGTAACCCTCGATAGGAACTCATTTGTCCACCTAGTATTGGATCTTTCACGGTCAAGAGATGAAACGGTTCGGGATCAACTGTTAAGCAAAAAATACGCTTAAGTGTATCTACAGCTTGATTTAATATTGCAGCATCAACATGATCTCCAATCACTTCGACCTTGAGCCTTGCGTTATCAATAGAGCCTTCATGGTTCATTTGAACCAACACCGGTTGATCTGTAAATGTAAAAACACGATGATATCCGTGGTCATCGATTTTTTCAAGGATGGACGAAGGTGATGTCCGAATATAGGCCAGGGCTTGACCAAATGCATAAGGTTGAGCGGGTATGATTTCTGTTTGTTTTTTCTGCATGTTGCACCTCCAATAAATTCACTAGGTGACATCGTTTAAAAGAGTCACAGAAAGGATTGTAACCACAAATGAATTCAACGCTAGTTGAAATATGAATGTTATTCTATTTGATGCGATTACGATGTTTGTTCTACCAATTTAGCGACCTTCCTATATGACAGAACATCGCCCTGCATGTGATGAAAGGTCTGCTGGTTTTTGATTTCCTCACTGATTGTTTTCAATAGGGTTACGGTTGCTCTGAAAGGGCTTGAACCGCAACTAACCCTTTCAATTCCGAGGTTTGATAACTCACTCAAATTAGGCATGTCAGGATCAACCAAAAGGTTGATAGGACAGTTCGTTTCTTTCCTGAGTTTCTGGATAATCTCCCGATCGTGCAGGCCGGGTACAAAAATACAATCAGCTCCGGCTTCCTCGAATGCCTTAACACGTTCAACCGTCTTTTGGAATCGCGTTGAGGGATCGTCAATGTTTAGCCAATACGTATCCGTACGCGCATTGATAAATAAAGAGGAACCCTCTGTCGTATCTGAAAACTCTTTGATCGCTGTTATTTTCTCCTTTTGCAGGGAAAGATCATATAGTGGATGTTCAAGATTTCCTGTTCCGTCTTCAAGGTTGATCCCAACAGCACCTGCTTCTAAGACTTTCTTGGCTGCTTTTGCGACATTCTCAGCTGATTCTCCATACCCTGCCTCAATATCTGCACTGACGGGAACATTCACTGCGTCAGCAATCGTTTTAATGACCTCTGTCATTTTCTCGGAAGGTATATTCTGACCGTCCTTAAATCCCAGTGACGTGGCGATACCTGCACTTGTTGTTCCAATGGCTTCAAATCCACTTTCCTCAAATATTTTTGCGCTAATCACATCCCAGGCATTTGGAAGGACAAAAGTTGACCCAGGTTGATGCAATTGGTGAAAATGTTTGGTCTTTTGTAATTGATCCTTGGGATTCATAAAAAAACCTCCGTTTCATGTATTGGATAAGGCAGCTTTTTTGCCTGCTTTCATTGTAACTTAAGGAAAGTTCAACTATAATCGAAATATGGAATACATGTTGGGGGTGACTAAAATGGGTGCAAATCCAAATGTTGCAGAAGTTGTTTCTTTGATGGGGGAATCATCGAGGGCAGCGATCCTGACCAATTTAATGGACGGCCGATTTCATACAGCCACTGAATTAGCGTATATGGCCGAAATCAAACCTCAAACCGCGAGTTTTCATCTTGCAAAATTAGTAGATGGTGATTTTGTAATCGTGGAGAAACACGGTCGTTTCCGTTATTATCAGCTTGCCAATCGGGAGATAGCGAATATGTTGGAATCTTTTTTGTCCGTTTCTAAACCACCCAAAGTTCGTTCATTGAAACAATCCTCCCAGGCCAAAGCCCTGCACAGCGCAAGAACCTGTTATGACCATTTGGCAGGATCGCTGGGTGTAGGTTTAACAAATGCGATGGTGGAGGAAGGCTATCTCAAAAAAGAGGAGAAGGACTTTCGGGTGACCCCAAGCGGGGAACAATTTTTCACAGAGTTTGGTTTGGATATGACGGCCTTAAGAAAAAAACGCCGGTCTTTTTCCCGAGCCTGCCTCGATTGGAGCGAGCGCCATCATCATCTTGCAGGGGCTTTAGGTAACGGTCTTGCCAAACGTCTTTTTGAATTAGAATGGATTACTCAAGTTCCTTCGTCACGTGCGATCAAAATTACAAATAAAGGCCAGTCTGGATTAAAGCAGGAGTTTCACCTGTCTATTTGAGAGATTTACCTTGAAATTAAGATTTCAGCAAACGGGCGCGTTTGTTTAATAAAATAACTATATTTGTAATGAACATATGTGTGCAGTTAGATGAACTGTCCCCCATGCCCTTCAATCTCACTGAAAATGTGAGCGTCCCATTTTTGAGGATTTTCTCCATGGGTCGTATTTTTTGTCCTTCTCGGAACTCTGTCGCTCAAGTAAATGTATGTTTATCAAAGCCCACCTTTTAGTGGGCTCCCACCGGTTCATCAATAGATTGTTTTATTTCATTAACAAGTTCTTTCGCAGCATCTTCACTCAAAATCACGTTTCCATTAGCAAGTACCAGATTATTATCCGATACCTCACCTGTCATTTGGCACGCCTTGGTAGGCTTATATTTTTTTAGGACGATTTTGTCTTCATCCGTGTAAACTTCAACTGGATCTTTAATATTAATATCAAGGTTTCTTCTTAACTCAATTGGCAAGACAATACGACCTAATTCATCGATCTTCCGAACGATACCCGTTGATTTCATTGAATCATCCCCTTGTATGATATTAACATTAGTTTCTATGTCGAAATCGCTCACACCTTCTTTTTTTATGTAAAAATTTCTATGTCCCTCTCCTCACAACGCCACTGACTTTCTCCTGGACAATTTCATATACACCATACTTTGTTAGTTGCTCAAGCTGGCCATCTAAGTTTTGATCTTCAGTGCTAACCCGCGCATACCCTCAAGTTGGCCACCTTTTATTGGGTTCATTAAAAAGAAAAGTGTATGCGATTGACTGTCAATTATGCCTTCACAATGATGCTATTATCAGCAGTTTGGAAGTCATATGCCAAATGCCATTGTAGGCATAAGGTTAATCTTTTGATCTTTATTTGCTTGTGTGTTCATCGATCCATTGCTTAACGGATTCGGTCATTGTTACCGTATGATCTTTAATGTCTTCCATGATCATTGTGACGACATGACCAAAGGATATAGTTTCATAAGGATTATGCCGATTAATGTATTTAATGATCTCACGCAGCTGTTTCATTCGTCCGGGATCTAGTTCCTTGTTGATATGCATAGCCACCAAACTGTGAAAAACATCGGTGTTTTTTAAAGCCAATTCCAATAACAATCCCGTTGCTGAAGATATTGTTAAATCTAATGCATAGGCCAATCTAGCTAATTGATCATAATCTCTTTGGGTGAAACGCATGGTGATTCGTCTTTTGGTTATACCTTTCTTCGTTTGATACTTTTCATTTTCAAGCTCCCCCGTATAAAGGGTTTGATTGTTGGCCCAATAATCACGTCTGAAGTAATCGGACAGGTATTCAAGAACGGGATGAGCATATAGACCCCTTTTGCAAATCGTGACGCTGACATCTTTTATGGGCGTATCTGTGATGTAAGATAGTCGGCTGACCGCTTCATAAAGCTGAATGGCAATCGTTGGCTTGATATCTCGTTTTTTATCTGAACGGGTCTTACTCTTGACTTCGACACTCATCTTGATCCCTCACTTAACTTTTAGACACTGTCCCTGTGTCCTAGACTTAAGTTAATACCTATGAGGGGGGACCCTTCATTTATGTATCTTTAGGACAAAAAAATAACTGGATATGTAAACCCAGTTTTAACCTTGAATGACTATTTCTTTTTGGCGGGGATTCCGTATTTTTTACCGACTTCTTGACAGCGCTTGGCCACTTTTTTAGCTTCACTTTTTGACATATTAACGCCCATATAGACCATCAACTCCTTTACGAGCCAGTATGGTCAGAGGCCAATGGATTCATACACACCAAATAGGTGGGACAGTCATAAACGCTCATATTAGCTTTTGACCAGGTGTTAATGGGTCGTTGTCATATCATCATCCCCCGATTATTTATAATGGCCACCTATTTTAGCCGATCGCTCAAAGGTTTGACCGGCAGCGGTTAGTGAAGCGGCCCTGACAATAGCGGTATTTCCATATTTATGATAAATCGTATCTAGGGCCTGATTAAGCTGGTGTTTTTTATTTGTCGCTTCAAAAAGACTTAACTGAATGTTATGACCCTGTTGCAGCTGTGATAAAGTTACACCAAGGCTACGGATGGGTAACTGATCCCAATACCGATGAAGCAAATGATCAGCTGCATGGTAAATATCTAAGTCAAAGTCTGTCGGGGACGTGAGTTTGATTTGTCGATGAAACCCCGTCGGCCGATCAAAGTCCGCACCCCTTACACCTAATGACACCGTTTGGCCAGTATAGCCCTTAGCTCGTGCTCGCCGTGCTACCTCTTGGCTTAATTCAAGCAACACGACTCGAATATCACTTAGGATTTCATAATCTCGGGGCAAAGTCATGTTGTGACCAATGGCCTTTTGCCCGTCATGCGTTTGGGTTGTCACAGGCGCAAAGTCACGGCCATTGGCGGTTTGCCATAATACCTGACCGTTGATGCCCCATCGCGATTGAAGCTGTTGCAATGGGAAGTTCGCTAAATGGCCGATTTGACGGATGCCCATTCGAATCAAATGTTGCTCCATCCGGTTACCAACCCCAAAAAGTTTTCCAATCGGTAGCGGCCAAAGTTTCTCTTGCATATTGGAGGTATCAAGCTGAAAGATACCATCCCGATTCTTTTTGGCGAAGTTATCACAGGCCATTTTAGCCAAGACTTTATTCGGGCCCATCCCAACCCGAGCATAAACCCCTGTCACAGCCATAATCCTTGTCTGAATCTTCGTTGCGATCTCAAAAGGTTCACCAAAAAGCCTTTGGCTACCTGTCACATCTAGAAATTGCTCATCAATGGAGAAGGGTTCGACCAGATCCGTAAATTGCTCACAGATCTTTGTGATTTGTAACGACATATCAATGTATCGTTGCATTCTTGGACGCCTCACGACAGCTTGGGGGCATTTTTGTTGGGCTTTCCATAGGGGTTCGGCTGTTTCAACACCGAACTCTTTAGCTATAGGACAAGCAGCTAGAATAATGCCGCTTCGTCTCTCTGGATCACCGGATACAATAACGGGCTGGTTCTGTAATGTCGGATCATCAGCCTTTTCAACGGAAACATAAAACGACTGCATATCAACAAGGAAAATCACGCTGCCTTTCATCATGAACCTTCTTTCAATAGAAACATGTGTTCTATTGATCATTATATACGAATACACATTCGATTTATACACAAAAATAAAAATGCCATTAATTGGCGTGAATTGAGTCATAAATGGCGTATTTATTTGAGGGCTATTTGTCGTGCCAAGTAAGGCGGAAAGTTTAGCATATATCAATCATTCATATGAGAATCATACCTTAAAATACCAAAAGCGTTGGACTAACAAGATGGTTTCAATCTTTGCTAAACTTAGCTTGGGTGAGACATCATGTTTATAGCACCGATGTTACTTGAAACAAGCGAGCACGCATTTGATCATTCCGATTATATATTTGAACCTAAATTTGATGGTTTCCGAGCCATTATAAGCGTTAACCAGGGTATGACGACCATTTATACTCGACATCAAACCGTTGTGACTGAGCGTTTTCCTGAACTTTTAAATGGATCGATAGCCGATGATGTTATTCTTGATGGTGAAATCGTTTGTTATGATCAAGCAACGCAAAACGTTGATTTTGAGCTTGTCATGAACCGTTTCTCTACGAAACATCCGGAAAAGGTTAGACGTAAGAGCCGATCCTTACCATGCTCATTTATTGCTTTTGATATCTTGTATTATAAAGGGAAAGACTTGCGAGGCTTACCATTAAGAGAGCGAAAAACGGTGCTTGAAAATGTACTGGCCGATCATGCTTTCATTCATCAAACACCTTATGTCGTCGGTGAAGGGAAAAAGCTTTTCAAAACGATCCAAACGGCCAATATGGAAGGAATATGTGCTAAGTTTTCTAATAGTCCTTACCAGTCCCGTCGAAGTCCACATTGGCGTAAGATCATCAACTGGAGGTACACCGAGGTATACCTCACCGGTTACCTTAAAGCGCCGGCATTTGGATGGCTTGCAGCCATCAAGGCTAATAACAGGCTCAATCCTGTTGGCATCATCGAACATGGTCCTTCAAGAACGGAACGTCAGGCTTTCTATCAAGCAACCGAATCCCTTATCAAAGATGAAGATAACAAAAGCGTACACCTTAAACCAGCCATCCGTGCTAAAGTCAAGTTCCGAAATTGGACAAGGAAAAGCATGCTGCGGTCACCGGTGTTTGAAGAATTCATTTTATAATCCTGCTGCATTTTGTAGCAGGATGTCTTTTACCCATTTTTTTGAGCAAAATAAAAGGCGCCAATTTTGCAATTAAATTAATTTTAAGGCTCCCCCGGATTTGAAAAATCAAGTTATATCAGAAACAACTCTTTGTATCGTCTATGAATTCCATTTGATTGGATATCCTACCCAAAAAAGTACTATTATTAGTATGGTGAATAAAATAAGAAGGAGGATTCCTATGGCATTTAAATTACCAATTCATTCACCTTTGATTCGCCACGAAGATTCAGAAACAGATATATTTGGTCCAAATATTGTACTAGATCACGAAGGTGGATTCACTAAATTTTCGGCGGATGAGATAAAAAAAGTTACCCTACAGTAGAAATTCATTATAAAAACGGTGATATCAACACTTGTTACGATTTTTCAACATATGATTTTAATGAATTTTTATGCTGGGTTAATTTTAATAGGTTAAAAGAAGAATAGGCTAATAAAACTCTGATTAACTCTGGTTCTTTTCCAGAGTTTATTTTGTTATTATTACTTTTTGTTCTGAATAGTATAGGTCAAAAATTTTCTTCACTAACTTGAGCTGTTAGTTCTATTATATTTCATTGAGAAATCCTTCACTTATTCTACAAACCCCCTTCTTTAACCCCCATACCCGGAATAGTTAGAAATCTCAGGTTCTCCCCATACTCTTCCTTGTTTCACCATTAAAGATTTTATTTGGATAATTTCTCCGCCATCTCTTTTAATCCATTTATAAACTTTAAACCTTCTGTCTGGTCTTTTAGCATTGTAATTGTGGGAAAGCTCTATTTTTGTAGGAGCGCCCCAACTTGAATATTTGATATATTTCTCTAACATACCATCGTGAGGAGGTTTGCTCCTTAATTCAGACCTTTTTTCAGCCTTAAATTCAGCTTTTTTATTTTCCAATTTTGCATTTGCATTAGCAATCATTTCATCTACTTTCTTATTATATTTCGGAACTCCAGAAAGATAATTCAAATAATTAATTGCTTTTACATAGTTACCTTCACCAATTAGTTTGGGCGATTTCTCGAAAAGGATGGAATTTATTTTTCTAATTTTTTGTTCGGAGTCCTTATAACCTTTAATTTGAGTAAAACTGGATACTGCTTCTAAATATTTTTCTTCATTCAATTTTGTTATGGCTTGATTATAAGCATCCCGTCTATTCGCCCAATCACTTAATCTAGGTTTAACTGATAGAAAAAGTGTGACAACAGTGACCCCAATAAGACTAGAAATGAGTATTTTCTTTTTCTTTGCTGTAATTACTTTTTTAACTTGGCTCCAATTATCATAAATAAAGTAAATTACTAAAATTAAAGCTGGTAGCCACAGAGGGCTATACAGCCATATATCTCCAAACCAATTCCTAACATAGTCATCTGGAAAGTCGCATCCTAAATGAAAACAATAACCCTCGACTCTAGGCTCGTGTCCGACATATTTATATATAAGAAACCACACCCAAATAACTAAAATAAAAATAACTATTCCTAAGCAACCGACCATTATTTACCCCCTTAATTCCGCATAACTTTCGAAAAATCACACAAGATCCCTGCTTATGTACAAAAAAATAATGCTTCCACCATCAATTGCATCAAAGCCCCGTATGAATGATATTTTGAATCCCAATGGGGTTACTTTATATTTAACATTATATTTGCAACTACTACCTTTTAAATTTCTGAGGGCATTTACAATTGGGCCACAAGCCGAATCATTCATGTCCACATTTTGATTTTGTTCAGCTTGGCGGCAGGCTAGCCTCTGCCGAATTTCGGCATGCAAGGGATAATAGTGGAAATTTTTAAGCGTAAGCAGTCTAAAAAATACAACCCGACCCTTGCATGAAATTAGTATCAAAAGAAGAAGGATCACATTTGCAATGAGATTAAAAAAGATGGGGGATAACCCATCTAATTGCACACATTAAATTCAACTGCTTTTTAACAGCATTTTTACGTAATATGGAAAATCCGTTAATAAAGTTGGATGCCATATTATGCTCACTAAAGATGTTTATGTGATCGACCAACCATATTTTTCTTCCCTTTTCTCAAATGCTTCTTTCCCTCCTTCTAAAATGTCACATACATGTTCCTTAATACCAATATGAAACAAAATACCCTTTGCAAGGGGATTATTATGTGTACATTCAAGCGCTCCTGTCACATACTCAAACTGATATTGAGCATTTTCTCTGTTAATTTGTTGTCCAGATTGATTAGCGACAATAACCTGCTCGGCGTCAGTCAACACTACTAAATTAGCATTATGCGTAACAATAATTACCTGTCTCTCGATTTTCTTATCTTTAATAAATGTATTCAACTCTGTAAAAATGGTTCTATTGTCTAAATTATCTTCTGGTTGATCAATAAGAATTGGATACTTAGCATTACTTAAATGCAAGAAAAGTTGAAGTAAAACGAGACCTCTTTTACCTGGTGACATATGAAGAAATGAATCATTTCTTTGTATTAGATCATAATCAATATAAAATAAATCTTCCAATAAAGCATTGGTAACATCTTTTAAACTATTACCTGTCTTTAAATGAAGGTCACTATTGTCATCAATCAAATACCTAAAAATGTTATTAATTTTCCATTTATGTTGAGCAAAATTATCAAAAACGAATTGATCATTTTCCTCAAATGTATTTTCAATAACTTTGCTAAGTTTCTTTCTTCTGTTAAAAGCATTTGTAAATCGTGCAAAGAACCTTTCCTCATCAAATTTAATATGTGCTTCTAATTTCAGTTCGGATGATATTTGCTTATAATTATCTTTATTTAGTTCTTGATAAATTTCATCATACAATCCCAGAAGCTCATCATACCTTCGGGGTATAATGTTTTTGATCGAGTCAAATTGTGTTTTAAGGGAATCAACAAATTTTTCCTTTTCATCAATCTTTGATAAAATCTCTTTTTGTTCCTTCAAATTTCCTTGCAACTCTTGAAGCCTATGTTGATTTTCAAACCTTTTTGTAAATGGATCTAACTACTTCTCAATTTCATCAATATTTGTTTTACCCTCGTTTAGCTTTTCTTCAATAGTTTCAGTGATTGAAAATTTATTTCTAATAAAATTATTAAATTCCTCATCAATGAAATCTTTTATTTCTTTTGTTATATTTTCTAATAACATCTTACCTTCATCATCAATTCGATTAAGAAACTGTTCAGTTTTCTCTTCAATTAATTCCTTATATCTTTTACTTTGGTATTCAACATACCCTTTATATTCGTCTAACACTTTCAAATTACTATCATTTATTAATAGTTCTTTGTCGAGTTTCTCTTTTTGTTCACTTAATTCTTCGTATTTTTTATTGTCTTCATAAGACAATCCTGAACTTTCCCTTATTTTATCAACTTCGCTTTCAAGACGATTTATTTCATTTTGTACCGTCGTTTTATCTCCTAAATTTTTCACTTCTTGGTTCGCTTCATCTAATTCACTTTTAATATTAAATAAAGTAGTTATGTCTTCCTCAATTTGTGTCTTTAGATCCTTTACTTTTTTATTATGTGTTTCGTATATATCTCTAAAACTGGGGTTTTGTAAAAGTATATCTGTGATTGTTATCAACGGTGATAAAATCCCTAATAACAACGGTTTCAAATTCCCCAAAAATAACGGATAATCATTTCTATATGACATAGAACATTGGAGTGTAGAAATGATGGTCAAAGATGGGGAGTTTTTTATGATTAAAGAGTTCTATCAAAAAGGTTGGTCGATTACCGCGATTTCTAACGAAACCGGATTTGATCCCAAAACCATTCGGAAGTATATCAATCAGGATCAACTGCCGGCCCGAAAGACTTCAAATAACAAACAAAGTAAGCTTGATCCTTTCAAAGATTATTTGAAGAAACGGATTAAAGAAGGTACAACTAATTGTGTCGTATTATTTGATGAAATACAGGCCATGGGTTATGTGGGAAAGATGACGATTCTACGGGAATTTGTTCGTCCTTTTCGCCAGAAACCCAAAAAACAAGCAACTTTACGGTACGAAACACCACCTGGAAAGCAGGCACAGATGGACTGGGGCCATGTTGGCAAGTTTGAAGTAGACGGAGAGGACAAAGAAATCTATATATTTACCATGGTGCTAGGCTATTCGCGTATGAAATATGTTGAGTTCACGGACAGTATGAATTTGGAGACTTTAATGAAATGTCATATGAACGCGTTCGCCTACTTTAATGGCGTTCCTGAACAAATTTTATATGACAATATGAAAACCGCGGTCATCAAACATAGTCCTGTAGAAATCCGATTTAACCGGAGGTTTGAAGAGTTTCTTGCTTATTATGGTATCGTACCTAAGGCTTGTAAGCCCTATCGTCCTCAGACGAAAGGCAAGATCGAAAATGTTGTAGGCTATGTAAAGAAAAACTTCCTGCAGCGGAAACACGCGCCTACCTTGCGATCGCTTAATGATGATGTACGCCAGTGGTTAGATAAAACGGCAAATCATAAGATACATCACACCACCCAGGAATCGCCACAAGCCCGTTTTCAACATGAGCAAACATACTTAGGACAATCAAACACCAAGCCACTCTTCCACATTAATCATTGGGAAATGCGTCGTGTGAGCAAGGATTGTTTTATTTCTTATCAAGGGAAACGCTATTCCGTACCTTTTCGGTACGTAGGACAAGCGTTGAAAATCAAAGAAACCCTCGATCACCATCTGGAAATATACGATGCCCATGAATGCATTGCGAAGCATCCGATTATGACAGGTCGAGCAAGGGATCATATTGATTTTGAGCATTATAAAGGACTGAAACCAACTGCTAATGGTTTGCCGACCGATAGCCGATTCCAGTCCTCTGATATTGAAGAAGTAGCCAAACGGCCTCTTCAAATCTATGATCAACTAGAGGAGGGCGATCAGTCATGAAAAATGATATTACTAAATTCAGTAAGGAAGAGGAGACATGTTTAGGATATATCTAAACAGCCTTTTTTGCATTTACATATTCAAGGTGAATGTTGGGGATACCTAAAGTAGCATAATCTAGTTACTGGAGGGAACCCAAATAGAACCTGAAAAGAATGTCAAATTAACATCAGTAGAGATTACAGAGCTTTGGACTGCTTACATGAATGACACGGCATTAACATGTCAATTTCAACAATTTTTAGCTAAAGTAGAAGATGAAGAAATTAGACCACTCATCCAACAGGCTTTGGATTTAGCTCAAGGCAATATAAAAACTTTAACTGAGATTTTCAATAAAGAAGATTATCCTATACCATATGGATTCAAAATGGATGAAGATGTAAATGTAACTGCCCCTCGATTATTTTCTGACACATATGTTTTGAATTACCTTCACCAAGGGGCACAAATTACCTTACAAGCCTATAGTATCAGTTTGTCTTTAGCTGTGAGAGCAGATGTTTACAGTTACTTTAATGAATGTATTTCACAGTTAACTGATTTTCTAAGAGAAGTAAAGGAAGTTTTATTAACTAAAGGGCTTTATATGAGGTCTCCATACCTCCCAACACCTGAGACTTATGATTTTGTAAAAAGTCAGAGTTTCCTTACAGGTTATTTTGGTGAAAAAAGACCTTTGACAGGTACAGAAATTGCAAATCTCTATGCTAATTTTCAAAGGAATGCTCTAGGTGTAGCCACTATGATTGGATATAGTCAGGTTGCAAAATCAAAAGAGGTAAGAAAGTTTCTTGTAAGGGGCAAAGAACTTGCCCAAAAGCATTGTGAGGTATTTGGCTCAATCATGAGAGAGGATGACATTCCTGTTCCTATGACATTTGATACAGAGGTGACAGACTCAACGACTTATACTTTTTCTGATAAGCTAATGATGTTTTACTGCACATCCTTAATTGCCTTAAGTGTTGGGTATTATGGTTCAAGTATGGCCATGAGTCCAAGAAGAGATTTAGGTGTGCAATATAGCAGGCTAGTAGCTGAAATACTTAAGTATGCTGATGATGGGGCTAAACTTATGATTAAACATGGATGGATGGAAGAACCACCTAGGGCTTTGGATAGGGATGAATTAGCCAAGAAAAAATAACTGTTCAATTTTCACCTTCTCATATTCCGTTAGATGTTGGAAAGACTACGAGAGGGGTGTCGTCTAGGGAGGCATTACGTCTGTATTTTTGCTATAATATTTTGTCTTTTTCTCTAATTATGATTGTTCTATACATTTAGTAGGGAGAGATTCAACATGAATGGTTTAAAACAGCTATCTGATGAGCTCCTTGTCAATTAATTAAATGGTATTTACCGAATAGTGGCCCCTGAAATTACGAACCGTTTCCGTACCCCAGGGTTCTCGCCTGCTTTCTCCATTATTATAAGCTGATGTATTCTGTTTTTATTGTTATATCTTAAATCTAGACTTAAAAAATTCATTTTAAGATATTTCTAATTCATTAAAAAAGTCGAAAACCCGTGTTAGAAGAACTTAAAAATGGTAATACTAAAAAGACAGCTCAAAGAGTTTGAATTCAAAAGTATCTGTCACCTTTTAATTTAAATATAGGGGTGATATCAATAGATAATATATTTGAAAATCTTAAGGAAATACGTTTATTAGAAGATAAGCTGTATCATTTAGAATTAAATGGTTGGCTAAAAAATGAGTTTTTATCTTGGGAATGGTGGATTCTAGTCGTTTTTTTAATTATGCCTTGGGTTATATGGGCTAAACTTGTTAAACGAGACATTATTTTAGAAATTTTGTTATTTGGTACCATAATTATCTTGACAACAACCTTATTAGATGTAGTTGGTGCACAATATAATTTTTGGGATTACCCCATTGCATTCCTACCTATTATGCCTCGGGCCTATCCTTTTGATTTTTCAATGGTACCTGTGGCTCACATGTTGTTATATCAATATTTTAGAAGATGGAAATCTTTTATTTTAGCCCAAATCATTATGGCACTAACATATGCCTTTATAGGTGAACCCTTTTGCGAGTGGGTCAAACTTGTTAATTATTTAGAGTGGAGATACAGATATTCATTCATATATTACATCATTGTTGGAATTGCAACTCGAGCTTTAATACTAAAACTAGCCTCTTTATCTAAACCTCAAGATCTTACAACTAAGTAAAATTTAAATTGGAGGAAAAAACTTTGGAAGAAGTTAATATTGGTTTACTAACGATTAAACTTGTCATCGGTTTTGTCGCATTATTTTTTATCGTCATCGTCACAGGCAAGACATCCATTTATCAGTTAACGCCTTTTCACTTAGTTTTTGTGTTGTTGCTTGGCGATCTTTTAGGAAGCATCATTTACCAAGATCAGTTAGGCATTATCTCCTTTTTATATGCCGTCGGATTATGGACGCTTCTCATGTTGGGGGTAGAGTTTTTAACCCTCAACATGAAATCGACACGTTCTCTTTTAGTAGGCAATCCTAACATCATCATTCGGGATGGCATGATTGATCGGAAAATAGCGAAAAGGAACAAATTAGATGTGAATCAAATATTAAGTTTACTGCGACAAAGAAATGTTTTTTCAGTACGTGAAGTCAAATACGGTATATTGGAAACCAATGGTCAAATCACTACATTACTTAAATCGAAATATCAAAAGCCGGAAAAGCAGGATCTGAATCTTCTGGAAAGTCCTGTAGACCTCCCCATCACCTTGATAATCGATGGCGAAGTTTTAACGGATAATTTACGCGAACGCGGATTTGACCAACAGTGGTTAGATAATGAATTATTGGCCAATGGGTATGATAACGAAAAAAAAATACTTCACGCTGATTGGCGGGATAGTGAAGGTATTCATATTAGCCCCAAATAAAAAAGATATTGTATGCAGTACGCTCATTTGCTGACTAAACCCAACTTTTTCGTTAAAATGTTGATTGATATGGTGCAAATTCCTTTTTTTCCTTCAGGGGCATCAAATCTTTTTAGACGATCTTACCAGCTCTTTATTTACTTTTCTTATCCATTCCAATATCTGTGTCCAACCAAAGTGGCAGAATGCACTTTAAGGTGTAGTTGACAAGTTGAGGTTCGCTAAAAAGCCCATTTCATCAGTACATTTCATCAATAGATTGGGGGATTTGGTCATATATCAGAACAATTTCTCAGGTTATTCTAAACCAAGATAATCACATTTTTCAATAAAATCTTTTTTGACGTGTTCGGCGTCTTCCCCTTCTACGATGATAAGCAACCATTGTTCTTGCAAACTCAAGACAAATGAAACCACTTGCGGAATATCCTCTTGCCTGCATAATTCTCCGTTTTTACATAAATAAATGACGCTTTTCGATTTTCGAATTCGCTTATACAAAGCTAAAATCATTGAAATTGTAAATTCGCTGGTCAATAACTGAAATGATTGTATGCTTTTCATTGCCAATTTCCTCATTTCTATCGGTCGGTATACTAAGTAAATCACAACTATTGAACCGTTTAAGGTGCTTCAGAACTAGTTTTCACCCGAGTATTGATCATACCGTAAAAATCATTACTAGGAGGGATTGGAAAATGGGTTTTGCATGGTTAACTTTCTCCGCTTGATCTTTGTTCAAATTCACGATTCAGATTTATGTAGAGTGTTTCCAAACCATCTCATTGCTTGCCCCTTCTCCCCTTTTTGTCGAATCGGGTGTCTGAGAATCTCCTAAAATAGTATGCCCCACTCGGCAGGTAAAATTCACACCATATATGCTTTCATTTTAAAGCTGCAAAATGCACTTGATATGTCGACCACCGTTTTGGATTTAATCTTCGTACATGAAAAATTCTCATACCATTTCATTCATTACAGTTCCAATTTCTGATGAACATTCAATATGCTGAAACCTTTCTATCATAACTTGCCAAGTGTATATACCTATCACATTTTACACAAGTTATAGGCTAAACAAGGAGGAATAGCACTTGGAATGGATTCTATGGCTTTACCTATTCAATGCGTTGTTTATGTTAATCATAATGATCCGTGAGGTTCGCCGACCGGCCAAGGCTTTAAATTGGCTAGCTATCAGCCTGATTCTACCTGTCATCGGTTTCGGTCTTTATCTTAGCACAACGAATCCGGTGCACATACGTCGGGAGAGACTGACTTCTCCGCGCAGTGAAGACACGCTGCCTGATTCATTCGGGCGCTCAGCATCGGTTGTCGCTCATGCTCTACGGCATCTGACTGTACATGGGATTCGGAAAGGCCGAGTCGAAGTACTCATAAACGGCAGTGAAACCTACGAAAAACTCCTTGAATCCCTTCGGAAAGCCAAAAAAACGATTGACCTAGAGTATTACATATACCGGGATGATCCAATTGGTAAACGTATTACGGAGCTCCTGATCGATCGGGCGGATGCGGGGGTTCAAGTCCGTTTTATGAGGGATGGTTGGGGCAGTCGGGAGTTTCCACGGCGTCAAATCATCCGGATGAGGGATGCAGGAATTAAGTGCCGGACGATCTTTCCATTGCGGTTCCCTTGGTTCCTGTCTAATTGGAATTATCGAGATCATTGTAAGATTGTTACGATTGACGGAAAGGAAGCTTTTACAGGGGGAATCAACGTTGGGTATGAGTACACGGGATTAAAATCAAATGTGGGATTCTGGCGCGACACTCATTTGCGAATCGAAGGCAAAGCTTCAGACGACCTGCAGACGATCTTTGACGTCCATTGGAAAATAGCATCGCCGGAATGGGTGAAGACAAAGTCACGCCCAAACACAAAAACGGATCATACACGATCTCGGAAAACAGCACCGTCCGACCGGCAGGCACTTTCCGAATCACTGACAGAATGGGGCACTGAGTTGGGCGGCATCGATGATTTAGAAACGTCACGAAGCACGGAATCGTTTCATAAAGTCCATATACAGACGATAGAAGGGAATCCCGGAATCCCTACGCCAGTCATTCGTGAAATGTACTTCATTTGCTTGACTCAAGCGACTCAGACTGTTGATATCACCACCCCCTATTTTGTGCCCGATGAAGATATCCTAATGGCGATAAAGACAGCCGTCGCACGCGGTGTGCGTGTAAGATTGCTGGTACCGCGCCATGTGAATCAAAAAGTTGTGGGACCTGCAAGCCGCACCTACTACGGAGAACTGTTGGAAGCAGGGGTTTATATTTATCAGTACGATAAAGGCATGCTGCATGCGAAACAGATGATCATCGATGGGGAGATTGCTGAAATAGGCGCCGCGAACTGGGATATGAGAAGCTTTCGCCTGAATTACGAGGTGTGTGAAATTATCTACAGTACTGACGTGGCAAGGGACCTCACGGAGCAATTCGAGCAGGATCTCGCTGATTCTGTGCAGTTTCGAATGGAATATTTGTTAGAACGTTCCCTTCCTCAGCGCTTGATTGAGCAAGGAGCTCGTCTACTTTCGCCGTTGTTGTAAATAAAAAACGTCTGGGTGATACTATGGACTTTGTTTATACTCGGACTCGCACTATTATTTTTCAGTTTAAGAAAACCACCAATCAAAGATTAGGTTCTCATTTTCTTATTGACCACTTATATTTCAATCATTATTAGCGTCTGGATTGTAGCGGAAAAAATGCTCACATATCCCGTAAAGTTTTTTAAGAGCGATTTCGATACCAGCTTACTCTTTGAATTCCTTTACCCTTTGCACGGACTGTAGATAACATCTCCCTTAAGGTAAATCGAGAATGTCTGAGGTTGGCTTTAATGATTTTTCCGTACTTTATCGGCAATAACTGGTTGTCCAATAATAATTTTATTTAACCAACGTATGAAAAAACAGGAAGCAGCCGCGGTCACGCCCAAACAATTAAATCTTTTCTCAGATTATAAAGAATTGCCGATTGCGGTCGTGATTGAAGGTAAAATTCAGTACAAAAACTTGAAGCTCATTCACAAAGATGAACAATGGTTAAAACAGCAACTGAATGTACGAGGTTACCCCCAATTTAGCGATATCTTTTATGCAACGGTCAGAGACAGTGATCATGCGATATCTGTAGATACACGGAAAGGGTACCTATCACGATGTACTTACGGACAAGGTCGATGAAAATAACAGGTAGTTCCTTCAGCCGACCCCTGTCATTATGGTTTTCCCATTGAATTTAAGAAAAGTCATAACAATAACCCATAAATTTACAGAATAAAATAAATGCCATTTTTCACACTATCTATTGTTGATTAATTTTTTTAAGGAGGGAAACACCATGACGGTAAGCAGCCAAGTTCAACAGGCATTGGCAAGCTTAAAAGGTGCACAAGCTAGCTTTGAATCGTTTTCGCTTGAAACTCAAAATCAACCGGCTAAACAAACGTATCAAAATGCAGCGCAACAATGCCAAATGCTTGTCGATCAAATCGAAGCGCGTGTACAGCAAATTCAACAAGAAGAGCCTCAATACAAACAGCAATAAACATTGGAAAAAGGTTGGCTCAACACGTCAACCTTTTTCTCAGATGAAAAGAGAAAGGATCGTTCAGGAATGAAAAAGATCATACGGACGGGACGGTATTTGATTATCGTTCTCTGTTTACTAATTAGTGCAGCTTGTGGAAATAAAGATGAGAACCCAGACAATGCTGAAGGTTCCGTTACAGAAATCAGTAACCAGCAGGCGAACGATCAGTTTATTGCAAATCAAACAAAAAAACAACTGATCAAGTGGGAAGCGGTCACCGGTGTAAAAGCCGTGCAACTTGACAAAGAATTGCTCGTCGCGTTGGAAATTCGGCAACGGAATAAGTTCCAATTAGAACCGCTTAGCAAAAAGGCCACGAAGGCTTTAGAAAAGAAATTCCCCGGTATGGACGTGACGGTAACAACCGATCAGAAGGCCTTGCTTGAATTAGGGAAATTGGAAGATCAATTTAAAAACGGAAAGCTTGATGAAACAAAACTGGAAAAACAATTTAAGAAAATCAAACAAATCGACCAAGACGTGTATTAAGGAAAAGAGGTAAAGAAATGGGCAACAAAAAAAATAAGAAAATGACGCCAACCCAACAGAAATACCAAAAGCTTGAAAAACAAAAAGAGACGAAGAGGCCGGTTTTTAAAAACTGCGTGAAGGCCTTTTTTGTAGGCGGCTTCATCTGCCTGATCGGACAGTGTATTCAAACCTTTTTTATTCACTATTTTGACTTTAATCAACAAACAGCCGGGTACCCAACCGTAGCGGTGCTCATCTTTATTACCATGCTTTTGACCGGATTTGGCGTTTATGACCGCATGGCTCAATTCGGCGGGGCCGGGACCGCAGTACCGGTTACCGGATTTGGTAATTCAATGATATCAGCAGCGATCGAACACCGAACGGAAGGTTTTGTCCTCGGGGTTGGGGGAAACATGTTTAAATTAGCAGGTTCTGTCATCCTTTTTGGCGTATTTTCCGCGTTTGTGGTGGCTACGATCAAAACGATTCTCAAGATGTTGGGGGTGGTGTAAATGTTCGTCGGTCATCATACGTGGACTTTTGAACAACAACCGGTGATTGTTGCCACAGGCACGGTTGGCGGGCCGTTTGAAGCCCAGGGTAACATTCCGGATGACTTTGATTTACTTCACGAAGATGTCTGGTTGGGACAAGATTCTCACGAAAAAGCGGAAAAGGTATTTTTTGAAGAAGCCTCTCAGAAAGCCATTGAAAAAGCAGACCTGCAAAAAGAAAATATTCAATTTTTCCTCGGAGGGGATCTGGTAAACCAAATAACGACAAGCAGCTTTACGGCCCGAACCCTGGAAACCCCGTATCTCGGATTATTTGGTGCATGTTCGACCTCAATGGAGGGACTGGCTTTAGGAGCTTTTATTGTAAATGCCGGCGGAGCGCGGCATTTATTAACCGGCTCAGCAAGTCACAATGAGGTTACCGAAAAGCAATTTCGTTATCCTACGGAATACGGAGCACAAAAACCCCCAACCGCCCAATGGACGGTCACCGGCGCTGGAGCAGCTGTGTTAAGCGATTCCGGAAAAGGCCCTTGCGTGACCTCCGCTACCATCGGCCGCGTGATCGATATGGGAATGAGCGACCCGTTTAATATGGGCGGTGCGATGGCGCCAGCTGCTGTGGACACGATTGAAACCCATTTGAAAGAACGCAACGTAGATGCATCCTACTATGATCTCATCGTCACCGGTGACCTGGGTGAAATCGGACAGTCCATTGCCTTTGAATTGATGAATAAACACAAGCTATCCATCACAAAAGACCAGTTTCAGGACTGCGGCTTAATGATTTACCGCAAGGGCCAACCAGTCTTAGCCGGAGCCAGTGGGGCAGCTTGTTCAGCTACCGTTGTTTATGGACATTTGTTGAACCGCATGCAACAAGGGGAATTCAAACGAATCCTCGTGGTTGCTACGGGCGCACTGCTTTCCCCTCTCACTTATCAGCAAAATGAATCGATTCCGTGTATCGCACATGCCGTCTCCATTGAAACTGGGGGTGAAGTATAGTGTGGATCTTTTTCTGGGCATTTGTCATTGGAGGTTTGATCTGTGTGATCGGACAAATCATGTTTGATGTTTTGAAGCTGACCCCGGCTCATACCATTAGTACCCTTGTTGTGATTGGTGCGCTGATGGATGGTTTCGGATGGTATGATCCCCTGATCGACTTTGCGGGGGCTGGCGCGACTGTCCCGATCACAAACTTTGGAAATGCCCTCGTCCATGGCGCGATGGTCGATGCCGAAAAATACGGGCTTGTCGGCGTGATTACCGGAATGTTCCATTTGACCAGTTCGGGAATATCAGCCGCGATCATTTTCGGGATGATCGGTGCTTTACTATTCAAACCTAAAGGTTAAGGAGATGAAAAAATGACGGTTGCTTCCCAAGTCAAACAAAGCCTTGCCAGTTTAAAAGGGGCAGAAGCTGAACTGTCCAACTTTGCCCTAACAACGCTAGATGAAAAAGAGCGAAAAGCGTATCAAGAGGCAGTTAACGCGACAGAAAAGGTAATAACAGACTTAAAACAACGCGTTGGAGATTTGGAGAAAGAAGAGTTTCAATACAAAGGATTCTAATACGTTGTGAAGGAGGCCAGTCTTATGCCGGAATGGATCAATATACTGTTGCGTTCTCTGTTTATTTTCGTCGTCTTATTTGTGATGACGAAAGGATTAGGAAAGAAACAGTTAACTCATCTGACATTTTTTGAGTATATCACAGGGATTACGATCGGAAGTATTGCGGCCGCCATCTCTATGGACATTGAGTCGAATTTGTTTCATGGTTTGATCAGCATGGTGGTTTGGGCACTCGTTCCGTTGGCTTTCTCGGTGTGGTCATTGAAAAGCAAAAGCTTCCGTGATGTTGTCGAAGGCAAAGGGACTATTTTTATAAAAGATGGTAAAATTTTAGAGGATAATCTAAAAAAGGAAAAGTTCACAACCGATGAGCTGTTGACGCAACTGCGATCCAAAAATATTTTTAAAACAGATGATGTCGAATTTGCGGTTCTTGAACCGACTGGGGAGCTTGATGTTCTTTTGAAAAAAGAAAATCAGCCGTTAACACCTAAGGATATGGATATGTCTGTTCCTGCGATTAAAGAGCCTCAAACGGTTATTATGGACGGTAAAATACAGGATGAGCCTTTATCAACCATTGGTTTGAACCGGGGCTGGCTTCATACAGCCCTAGACAAGCAAGGTGTCGCTCTTGAAAACGTGTTTTTGGGACAGGTCGACTCATCCGGGCAGTTAACGGTCGATCTCTATGACGATAAAATTCAAGTTCCTTCCCCGCAAAAAAAGCCGTTGTTACTGAATACGCTTAAAAAATGTCAGGCTGATTTGGAAACGTTTGCGCTTGAAACAAAATCCGAGCCAGCCAAAGAGATGTACACAAAGAATGCAAAAGAATTGGAAAAAGTTTTGGATAAGGTTACTCATTTATTGAAACAATAGAGGTAACCCATTTGGTTGATGTGTAAAAAGGATTTTTACATATCCAGACGTCCCCTCTTTTCCATTGACCGCTCTTTAAGAGTGGTCTTTTTTAATCTGTTCACCATGACAAGGTCATCCATCGGTGCATCGGCAATCAAGCGGACGTCTTCCCCAAACAATCGCGGTTGTGCGGCTTTGATTGACGTCCTCTATGCGGAAATAAACGTACCAGCCATACGAATGTATCGCTACGATATCACCTACCTGTACCCTCCTCAATGAATGGTTACACTAAACATATTAAAGCTTTATTTAAGGCGAATATCATTTATTTTGATAGGATTGAAACTCCCTTTAAAAGCGAAGGAAAAATTTTTTGAGTTTAGCGGTAAGCCATATCCTAACTCCGTTTTTTCTTATAAAGGTATAAATATAGATATGTTGTTCAATACTACAATCGCCATAAACTCAACAAACCTTTTTGGTGGAGTGGGGCTTGACGGAAATGGCGATGTCCTTGCAAATGGCAATGACCCGGAAGATGTTTTATATACTTTTGCTGCTTTTTTATCGGAGTACGGTTTAACAAAGAAAATATCAAAATCGGCTTATGGGATTATTACCAACGGTCACAGGCTATTGAAATTATTATGGGACATGCAAAGGTATACAAAACGTTCGTTTTTGATATGGTGGTCGCTTTTCAGTAGGAATGGAGTAACCCCTGTTTTGAGGTTTGAAGGCTGGCTGGGTGAATCGCCGCAGGCAGAGGGCAAAGCCCTCCTTCTTTTGTGGTCGTTCTTTTCAGCGTCATGATCTATGGTGTAAGTCGGGTTTTTTGAACGGACGCACAAGGCGGTTCGGCAGGTATAATGGGGAAAAACAAGCCGAATAACCCGTTTTGAGTATGTTCGGCTTGGCAACATGCCAACCCCTTGCATGGAGAAAAGCCTCAAAGGTTAGACCCTCATATTTGCAGTGAGCTTAAAATAGATGGTGGATAATCCATTTCATTGCAAAATTCAATGTGTCGTTTTTCAAAAGGTAACCAATAAAAACCTCAAGGTGGTCATCTTTTATCGGGTTCATTAAAAAGAAAAGGGTATGCGATTGACTGTCAATTATGCCTTCACAATGATGCTATTATTAGCAGTTTGGAAGTCATATGCCAAATGCCATTGCCTTTGTAGGCATAAGGTTAATCTTTTGATCTTTATTTGCTTGTGTGTTCATCGATCCATTGCTTAACGGATTCGGTCATTGTTACCGTATGATCTTTAATGTCTTCCATGATCATTGTGACGACATGACCAAAGGATATAGTTTCATAAGGATTATGCCGATTAATGTATTTAATGATCTCACGCAGCTGTTTCATTCGTCCGGGATCGAGTTCCTTGTTGACATGCATAGCCACCAAACTGTGAAAAACATCGGTGTTTTTTAAAGCCAATTCCAATAACAATCCCGTTGCTGAAGATATTGTTAAATCTAATGCATAGGCCAATCTAGCTAATTGATCATAATCTCTTTGGGTGAAACGCATGGTGATTCGTCTTTTGGTTATACCTTTCTTCGTTTGATACTTTTCATTTACAAGCTCCCCCGTATAAAGGGTTTGATTGTTGGCCCAATAATCACGTCTGAAGTAATCGGACAGGTATTCAAGAACGGGATGAGCATATAGACCCCTTTTGCAAATCGTGACGCTGACATCTTTCATGGGCGTATCTGTGATGTAAGATAGTCGGCTGATTGTTTCGTAAAGCTGAATGGCAATCGTTGGTTTGATGTCTCGTTTTTTATCTGAACGGGTCTTCCTCTTCGCTTCGACACTTATCACTATCCCTCACTTAGCTTTTGGACACTGTCCCTGTGTCCTAGACTTAAGTTAATGCTTATGAGGGAGGACCCTTCATTTATGTATCCTTAGGACAAAGAAATAACTGGATATAAACCCAGTTTTTATTTAAATAACTATTTCTTTCTTGAGGGAATCCCGTATTTTTTACCGACCTCTTGGCAGCGCTTGGCCACTTTTTTAGCTTCACTTTTTGACATATTGACGCCCATATAGACCATCAACTCCTTTACGAGCCAGTCTGGTCAGAGGCCAATGGATTCATACACACCAAATAGGTGGGACAGTCATAAACGCCCCTATTAGCTTTTGGCCAGGTGTTAATGGGTCGTTGTCATATCATCATCCCCCGATTATTTATAATGGCCACCTATTTTAGCCGATCGCTCAAAGGTTTGACCGGCAGCGGTTAGTGAAGCGGCCCTGACAATAGCGGTATGGCCATATTTATGATAAATCGTATCTAGAGCCTGATTAAGCTGATGTTTTTTATTTGTCGCTTCAAAAAGACTTAACTGAATGTTATGACCCTGTTGGAGTTGTGATAAGGTCACACCAAGGCTACGGATGGGTAACCGATCCCAATACAAGTGAAGCAAATGATCAGCTGCATGGTAAATATCTAAGTCAAAGTCAGTCGGGGACGTGAGTTTGATTTGTCGATGAAACCCCGTCGGCCTATCAAAGTCCGCACCCCTTACGCCTACTGACACAGTATGGCCAGCATAGCCCTTAGCTCTTGCTCGCCGTGCCACCTCCTGGCTTAATTCAAGCAACACCACTCGAACGTCACTCAATGTGTCATAATCTCGGGGCAAGGTCATGTTGTGACCAATGGCTTTTTGCCCGTCATGCGTTTGGGTTGTCACAGGCGCAAAGTCACGGCCATTGGCGGTTTGCCATAATACCTGACCGTTGATGCCCCATCGCGATTGAAGCTGTTGTAGGGGGAAGTTCGCTAAATGACCAATCTGACGGATACCCATTCGAATGAAATGACGTTCCATGCGGTGACCAACCCCAAAAAGTTTCCCAATCGGCAGTGGCCAAAGTTTCTCTTGCATGTTGGATGCATCAAGCTGAAAAATACCATTTCGATTCTTTTTGGCGAAATGATCGCAGGCCATTTTAGCCATAACCTTATTTGGACCCATGCCAACCCGAGCATAGACCCCTGTCACAGACATAATCCGTTTCTGAATCTTCGTCGCGATCTCAAAAGGGTTACCAAAAAGCCTTTGGCTGCCTGTCACATCTAAAAATTGCTCATCAATGGAGAAGGGTTCGACCAGATCCGTAAATTGCTCACAGATCTTTGTGATTTGTAACGACATATCAATGTATCGTTGCATTCTTGGACGCCTCACGACAGCTTGGGGGCATTTTTGTTGGGCTTTCCATAGGGGTTCGGCTGTTTCAACACCGAACTCTTTAGCTATAGGACAAGCAGCTAGAATAATGCCGCTTCGTCTCTCTGGATCACCGGATACAATAACGGGCTGGTTTTGTAATGTCGGATCATCAGCCTTTTCAACGGAAGCATAAAACGACTGCATATCAACAAGGAAAATCACGCTGTCTTTCATCATGAACCTTCTTTCAATAGAAACATGTGTTCTATTGATCATTATAGACGAATACACATTCGATTTATACATAAAAATAAAACTTCTCATTAATTGGCGTGAATTAGTCTTAAATGGCGCATTTATTTGAGGGCTATTTGTCGTGCCAAGTAAGGCGGAAAGTTTGGCTTATATCAATCATATGGATTGGAATAATACCTTAAAACACCAAGAGCGTTGGGCTAACAAGATGGCTTCAATCTTTGCTAAACTTAGCCTAGGTGAGACATCATGTTTATAGCACCGATGCTACTTGAAACAAGCAAGCACGCATTTGATCATGCCGATTATATATTTGAACCTAAATTTGATGGCTTCCGAGCCATTCTAAGCGTTAAACAGGGTATGACGACCATTTATACCCGACATCAAACCGTTGTGACTGAACGCTTTTCCGAACTTTTAAATGGATCGATAAGTGATGATGTCATTCTTGATGGCGAAATCGTTTGTTATGATCCAGAAACGCGAAATGTTGATTTTGAGCTTGTCATGAATCGTTTCTCTACGAAACATCCGGAAAAGGTTAAACATAAAAGCCGATCCTTACCATGCTCATTCATGGCTTTTGATGTTTTGTATTATCAAGGGAAGGATTTGCGAAGATTACCATTAAGCGAGCGAAAAACGGTGCTTGACAATGTTCTGGAAGATCACGACTTCATTCATCAAACACCTTATGTTGTAGGAGAAGGGAAAAAGCTTTTCAAAACGATCCAAACGGCCAACATGGAAGGGATATGTGCTAAGCTATTTAATAGTCCTTACCAGTCTCGTCGAAGTCCGAATTGGCGTAAGATCATCAACTGGAAGCATACCGAGATATATCTTACCGGTTACCTTAAAACACCGGCATTTGGATGGCTTGCAGCCATCAAGACTAATAACAGGCTTAAGCCTGTTGGCATTATCGAACATGGTCCGTCAAGAACGGAACGTCAGTCTTTCTATCAAGCAGCCGAACCCCTTGTCACAGATGAAGATAGCAAAACCGTACACCTCAAACCGGCCATCCGTGCCAAAGTCAAATTCCGAAATTGGACAAGGAAAAGTATGCTACGGTCACCGGTGTTTGAAGAATTTATTTTATAATCCTGCTGCATTTTGTGGCAGGGTTTTCTTTAACCCATTTTTTGAGCAAATTAAAAGCGTCAATTTTGCAATGAAATATGTTTTAAGGTACTACCCATCGTCTCAATGCAAAATTGGACGCCTATTAAAAGACACGTTATTCGACAAATGCGCCCGTTTGTTTAAGTATATTTGTTCACAAACTTAAAGGTTTTAAGACCTGCCTCTTTTCTTTCTCTCAGTTATTTTTTAGAGTATAAGTTTAAATGCCTTTACAAATAATACCCCTATAACAAATTAGGGGGTTAATAAAATGGCAGAAGCACCCACAAGTAATAATGCTATGAGCACAAGTAATAATGGAATGAGTACATCTAATAAGATAAACCTTTCAGGTCTTGGTATTGGAGCAATTGTACTAACCACTGTTTATACGGCGGTTTTGGCTTCGCAGTTAATGGCTACCAAGCATAAAGTCAATTACCTTTATTACAAAGAATTAACACAAAATAAATAGCGAATTATAGACGGTGCTTTTTTCACCGTCTTTTATTTAAATAAAACAGAATCTGAACTAACCTGCCCGTTACTTTAAGTACATTTCTTCACAATCACCATTTATCCTAACATAAAAAATCCATTTGCTTTACGAGCGTTGCTAAACAATCTGGCCCGTTAACGGAAGATCCATGGCCGGTTTTATGATGGAACTTTATTTCCATCCATAGGAAACCATGAAGGTTTAAAAGGTTGCCTTAAGGCAACTAAATTACATTTGCATTCTAAGAATCATAATGTCTTTCCCATATGATTTTATAACTTCGTAAAACAAAAAATAAACGGAATATAAATCCATTTTGATGAAAATAGAGTCGTTTACTTTTAACGTCTTTAAGCCGCACTTTGCTGTTGAGAAATGCGGCCTTTTTTAAATTTAATTATTTAGTAAGATTTCTTGTGAATACCCAACCGGTTAATTCTGACCCAGATTCATTTGTATACTTTATAAAAGACCAATTTCTTTTTTTGTGAAGAATTATAACCGGTTTGTTCATATCTAAAGAATCAATCTTTCCACTTTTTATTTTGGAAGAAAGAAACACCGGTGTCTCCCTAGAAGTAACTCGAACCTGAGTAAGCATTTTTTCCGGTATTTCATATTCGTGTACCAAATTGATCTTAATAACTTTTGCATTTTGTTTGGGTTTCACCTCAGATAACTGTACCTCATGTAAAACTTGATTCTTCATTACCTCATCAACGGCTGGTTGCAGAACAAACATATAAAGTGAAAAAAAGATGCTTAGAATAAGATATATAAAAGGCTGCTTCTCCGCTAAGGTTTTCCGGGATTCTAAAATATAGGTAGCCCACGAGTTTAATTTGGACCAAATACCGACAGGGTTATCATTTAATTCTTGATTTAATTCTCCATTTAATTTCTCTATATTCTGCTTAGAATCGGACTGAATGCTTTGATCGTAATCAGCCACATAAAGGTTCGAAATTTGATTGATATTTTCCAAAAAATCATCTGGAATCCCTAAATTAACAGATTGTATAAGTTTTGATGCTTCTTGTAAATCTTTAGATTTTAATCCTATATTTGAGAGATTATTTATACGTTTTTGTAACTTTGCTATTGAACCTGTCGCGACAAGAGAATTTATTCTCTTTCCGATTAATGCTGCGTCTTGAAAAGCTTTTGACTGTAGCCCTATCTTTTGAAAATCATCCATACGTTTCTGTAACTTCACTATTGAACTTGTTGCAGCGAAAGGATTTATTCTCTTTCCGATTAATGCTGCGTCTTGAAAAGCTTTTGACTGTAACCCCATCTTTTGAAAATCATCCATACGTTTCTGTAACTTCGCTATTGAACTTGTTGCAGCGAAAGGATTTATTCTCTTTCCGATTAATGTTGCGTCTTGAAAAGCTTTTGACTGTAACCCTATCTTTGGCAAATTATCTATACTAATCCTCATTTCCACAGGGTATTTATCATCCCCCATAATTTATCTTTCCCCTCCAATGAGTGGCGCCACACAACTTATTATATCACAGTGATTCTTTAGTAAAATATATTCTGTAACGAATGTTCCCATGTTTGCAGTTAGTGACCCATACCCCATGAAAATAAATCTAATTGCAATTTTGAGCGCTTATATAATGGAATAAAAAATATACCGGCTTTTGAAAAAGCCTCACCAAAACTTTCTGTAGGATCAATCGCCGCCGGGCTTATCGCTCGCCGTTAGGCGAAACGGAAAGGGAATAAATGGTTTTCCCTTCCCGTTCATGACACCAGCGTTTGGGTTGGTGCATCGTGTCAACTCCTTATCCTCCCTTCGGTCCGGTACCGTTTGGTGATAAGAACACGCAAATATGGCCCTTTTGCTTAAAGTCATAATATATCAATAACGTTCGTTTTTGAAACACCGGGTACAATATAATAATCTGAAAATTTTTTAGCGATATATCAGCATCCTGATCGTTTAAAAAGTCATCTCAAAATCTAAATTTCAATATATCTTTCAGTTAACATTTTTGATAACATAGAATGAGAGATTTCGAACAGGAGTTGGCATTTTATGTTATTTGGGTATGCGAGGGTCAGTACCAATGATCAAAATTTACATATGCAATTTGATACTTTAAAACATTATGGTGTTAAAGAAGAAAATGTCTTTGCAGAGAAAATTACTGGGACAAAAAAAGACCGACCTAAATTTAATGAAATGTTAAAATATCTCCGTGAAGGAGATACCGTCGTCGTTTATAAATTAGATAGGATTGGTCGCAGTACAAAACACCTTGTCGATTTGATTAATGACTTTCAAGAAAAAGGCATTAACTTTGTTTCGCTTAATGAAAACATCGATACAACAACGGCCATGGGGAAATTGGTCTTTACGATTTTTAGTGGTTTAGCCCAATTTGAGCGTGACATTATTTCGGAACGAACGAAATCAGGCTTAGAAAGTGCCAGAGCTAGAGGACGGCAAGGCGGCCGACCTAAAAAAGACCCATCTAAATTAGATATGGCCTTTAGGATGTATGATAGTAAGGCATACAGTATTAAAGAGATATTGGATGCTACTAATATTAGTCGTGCTACCTTTTATCGTTATTTAAGTCAAAGAGAATAAACATTTTATAATAGTTGTAGAACGTCGCTATAGTACCCAGTGGCCCCATATTATTGCTGTATTTTTTTGCGATTCATTACTACCGTTGAATGCCGGTCAAGGGCTTGTGTGGCTCAATCGGTTGATGTTGGCACCGGAAGAAATCGAAGAGGTAGATCTTTTTGGATAAATTTAATACAATGGAATGGCATCATGAAATACCTAGGCACCTTTTATCCCCTTGTCCCCTTTTTGGGGACATTTTTTACCTTTAATACACTATATGTCTATCAATATTCCATCGCAAATATTTATTAAGAAAATGGGGATTGACAAATTAAATTTTGTGGTCTGCCGTCTATGTGCTGTCATTCGCACAAAAGGTTGAGTACCCTATTGGCACCCAACCTTTTTCGAGATGCTTGTCTATATTTAGAAAAAGAATAATGATGTTAACAATACTAGAGAGGTAATAGCAAAGAATGGGAAAAAGAACCCTGATCCCTCTGTAGCAAGATAAACACCTTGCGGTGTCACGTCCTTGAGAACGCCACGATAACAGTGGCCATAACAATCGACGATCTCAACGGGTTTGCCGTAATAGTCACAAGCTTTATGATACATATAATCAGCCGACATAGGTCTTCTTCTCCTTTCAAATCATGAGTGAAGGGGCAAAAGACGAGGGGGGCGTCCTTTGCCTTAATCCTATTGTTTAATACACATAACTTGTGCCTACAATAATGAGAAGAATAAACAAGACAACAATAAGCGCAAATCCAGCGCCCTTTCCGTATCCACCATATCCATATCCGTAGTCAGACATATATAGCCTCCTCTCTTCGGTGATATCCAAACCATTTTGATATAAGAGGCTTGCAGCGCCTCTTTCAATCTTATAATTCATCGGGCTTTTAAAAACCATTTAATGGTACGTTATTGTTAAGCCTGATTCTACAGTCCTATCCTATGCTAAAAAAGTGGTTATCGTATGGACGAATGACAAAGGATTTAAGCACAATGATGTCGACATTGTATAACGCTAAACCAAGGGATCATTTTTAGAGATGGGGGATTGTTAAATACATAGGGTAACGCAATAGGCAGTGTGCAGTCTCCTGCTCGTTGTTATTAATAATCATCGTGATGTTTGTCCAAAACTTCCAATGCCTCACTAACCTTTTTCGCAAATTAAATGGGGTTTTCAATCAATAACCAATGATTATAAATCGCTGTTACAAGAATATCCCGTTTTTTCAATTCGGTGAGTAAAGGATTGACTTCTTCTTGCTGTAGTACCGTTTCACCAAAATTGAAGGCCCAGCCTTTTCAATCAAGATTTTCAGAACTGGGAAATTTACGGTAGTGAAAGTGGAAACTTGGTTCTTAAAATTGAATCTACGAAAGTTGGGCAAAACAAACCTCATCATTTGTTAAACTTCCGTCTGAATCTAATATACGGGCAAATTGACGACAAACGTCTTTTAATGAATGCCAATCCACATCGATCTTAATCTTCTTCTCATATCAATATTTGTTTCGTTCTAGCGTATGTTATAAAAGGAAGGTCCGTATGGACGAGTGTTAAGCGATAGAAGCGGATTTTCCATAGGTGATATCAAAACGCATATCTAGGGGTAGGCATAGAACTAGCAAAGATTTCATCAGGGGCCAAGCAGCTTACTTTAAATGGAAATATATCGGGCCATACCTAGGCTATTTCCATAAGATTTATTGACTCTAATCAACTGTATTTCCTAACAGGGTTAGAGTCTTTGTTGTTTCGTTTTATTGCTATTTTCAAGCAGCTTCGTATTGATTGTGCATATATTTCTCGTAGAAAGAACAAGATATCAACTGTCCCCTGCTTTTTGGCAGGTCTTCCTTTATTCTCCGTAAAAGCAGGGTTTTCCCTGCTTTTTTAAATCAAATGGTTGTTTCGACCCCCATGACCACTACCTATGAATCATAAGGACAACAATACCATCAAATAAGCTTTTTATGACAGTCCTTGGTCATCGCCATGTTCACTCAAGGAATCAATCCCTGGCTCTTCGTACAACGTTTGTTCCCATTCTTTCAAGCAAAATAATGCTACCTGGTATTCAGCACTGGTAACGGCTTTAGTATGGTTATCATAGTGAATCAAATACCTTAACCCTGAGGACGACGCATGAACACTGACACCTCTAATCAATGGTTTCATTGCTTCAACTCCTATGGTTGTATTTATAAGGTAAGAAATACTGTATCTTGGTTCTCGAGCCTTCGATAAAAACTTTTGACTACGGTGTAGGCGTAACAAAGGATAAAATAAATAAGATGAGAACGCTTGGAAGGATGAGGTGTTCCATTTATGTCTTAATATTATGACAAAACGGAGAATTGATCAAATATAAGCGTATGAAGACAACTTATCGTGTTCTCCACACGCTTCAGCCCTTTGGGCAATGGGAAGAAAGGTAGTGCTAACCTTTTCAAACATGAAAAAACCATGGGTATACAATACATATCTATGCGATTCGAGTTATTTAGGTGTAAGCCCAATAAAGGCCCCATAAGGACCTCTTTGTCATTTAAAATATAACCAAACATCAGTTTTCGATTCGTCAATGATGATTGTCAGTCTTTAACCCTTGCTCTCTCTTTGTGATACATTTAATGAAAAGGCAAATGCCTAACAGATGTTTTCTGTTAAGCATTATGTAGCGATGCAGGCAAATTAACATAAACTAGTCCTATGTACTCATTAAATTTTACTTATTTTTCCGATAATTCATTTACTTATGAACATGTTATGATATAATAAAACCGCTAGGCTACTATACAGAATGAGTCATCCCCTTTGAAAGGAGATGATTGATGTGGCTCCGTTCGAAGTGCTGAAACTGATGATTAGCTTTGGGCTTCTGGTTGCTACAATCATGCACGGACGGAAACGCTAAAACGTTTGAACTCATTCTGTATGGACCAGGGTGCCCTCACACCTTGGTTTTTTTTCGTTATCCTCTTTATTATACCGTGGTATTATTCTGACATCAATATTGAAATTGAAAGGGGTATCACCTCAATTAGTGACAAAACGCCTCCAACGAACATTTTTTTCTTTTTGGTAACAATCTAACGCATATTGTAAAATGATTTAATAGCCACTGTTATATCCTTATTTTCCCTTGTCTGCGAATAGAAAAACGCAACAAATTGGAGCCATACGCCAACATAAGTGTCCTAAAACTAGCCTAGCCTTTATTTGAATCTTTTGTTCGCTTTCCACAAAATAACCCCGCACCCATTAAGGGTACGGGGCTGATGCTATACAAGGACGAACTCCTATTTTTGGTCAGGTCCTTATAAAAGCCGATGCATCCTATTTTACGAGGCCATAGAATGAACTATACCTTTAAAAGGAGTGCATAGCCTTATGTCATACAAGAAAAAGCCGGATTTTGACTTTGATCGTGATCAACGTAGAAACAACAATCCATCGTTAAAAACAGTGGCAACTCTCATGTCTATGTTGAAGCCGAAGCCAAATCAAAGGCTTTTGCTGAGGCATTTGCCAAAGCCATTGAAAAGCAACAAGATGATGATGACTTTGACTTTTTTGATGACTAATTAAAGGTCATCCAACTTAAACGACTCCCTGTGATATATTATCCTCCTCGGATGGGGGATAATATATCATATGACATATAACCTGATGTGGTACCCGTTCTCAGATCAATAGCTGAATCTCTTCTTGGTTTACTAGCTTATGTTTGTCGTCGTCCCAATCTTGATGCCCAATCAGTAACCACCCATTGCCATAATGCCATTGAATGTCATAAAAATCCCCTTGATACATAACAGTCTTTGCCATGCTTTAACCTCCATTAAAATCAAACACCTTAACATAGGTGTCGATGTATTGAATAGAAAAAATGGTTCTAGTATGGTAGGGCCCAATGTCTCTAGCTCTTCTTCGATCTCGGTCAAAACGTCAGGATAAGGATCAATCGCGTTGTGTTTTTGACTTAGCTTGAGGAGCATGGGACAGGCCCTATTTTGCCTTGTTGGATCCATGAACACCTATTTTCGTTAGGGATAAGTTCATATCTTTTCGTTAGCCAATCCATTCGAATACATTGTATTAACGATGTTTGAAAGGAGTGATGACATGAGTGGTTACGGAAGCGGATTCGCGTTAGTTGTCGTATTGTTTATTTTGCTGATCATCGTCGGAACGAGCTATGTCGGTGGCTACGGCTACGGTGGTTATGGCTATGGTGGCTATGGTTACTAAATAAGGTCCTATCAAGCGTTCATGACTGTCCCCTAGCGATCATCTAGGCCCTTCATACGAAAAGGAAGGGGCCCTCCCCTTCCTTAAATAACACATCGGATTGTCAATACTAACCCCAATCGTAACCATTGTAGCCATAACCACCATCATAATAGGGGTAAAGCCAGAAAAAAGGATATCTGAAGAAATCATAGGGAAAACGGCGTGGCCGATATCGACGATATCTTCTTCTATAGCCATAACCATTATAGCCGTATCCATCATACCCATATTGTCTGTTCATCTGTTCCGGATCCAATGCTTGGGGAACGAGCATGTTCACGCCTTCTTCGTCCATACCTGTCATAATCCCATCAAATTGGGACCCGTCTCTCATGTGTGCAATGACGTGATAATGCATCCACTGCTGACACAGAGATTTTATATCACCCATAGGCTGATTAACGTTATGTCCTTGATAAGGATGCATGGGCATTTGATTCGGCATTGGTATATTAGGCATCGGCATATGATCTTGCATTGGCATATTGTTTTCCATGATATATGCCTCCTTTCGCCATTAAGATACGTCCTCTATTTGGCATATGGGTATTTTTGCCCAACGCCCCGAAAAGGTTGATATCGGAATATTATGTATTTTAATAAAGCCTGTCACAATGCCTTCAGGTGCTTTGAAGTACTTCAAAATGATTTAAGTTGTACTTTTGAAACGCAAAAATGACGATTAATAGGTTCTTTCAAAAAGCATACCTTTTGAAAAACTCGATTGTAATTCAGGCTATTTTGATCTCCATCATTCCGAGAGAAAACGTGCAAACACCGCATCTTTACAGCATTCTTCGGGCATAGATATTAATCAGATTATTCTGAAATACACCTTTTCGAGGGGACGGGCAAAAACACCCCATATGTTCACCATCCATTGTATTTTGGGCCCATCAATCATTATCCGACTTCCCTAAGACACCGATGTCACAAAATATTATGTATGGACAAACGTCATTAACTGAATGGGTTGCTGTTTTAAGCGATTGGCACACGTGTGACAAACAACGATGTCATCGATTTTGGCATAAGCGACAATCTCATGATGATCAAAATCCCGAGAACAGGCCTCACATTGTCCCATATGAGTCTATTCCCGGGCAAATAACGATGCCTAACCTGTCCCGATTAAAAAGGAGCACGCTCTTATTCGATTAGCGCGCCCGTTAGTTTAAGTAAAATATTTCATAAGCTTGTTTTCGTGGATAAATAAAATAACTCAATAAACACTGGGACATGTTCCAGCTGCTGGTTCATAATAACAATGATTTTTATAACGACCAGTTAAAGGTTCACCGTACCATGTTGGAGGACATGGACCATATGGATTGAAATACCAAAGAGCGTATTTCGCTGGGTGTTGCCTCCAATACTTCAAATTCTTTCTTGCTAATCTTTTTTCAACCTCTCTCGCTCTTCGATAAAATAAACTACCTTTTTGGACAGCTTCAAATGAATAATTTCCTCCTTGTACTTGATAAATGACTTCTTGTATTGTTCTTACATCTGTAAAGTCTAAACAGTCCGCTACACCACGATTAACAACTACATTTCCGACAAACAACATTCCTAGCTTTCCTTCACCTACGGCTTCCGCTCTCATCAACCTTGCCATTAAGTCAACGTCTGAACTTTTGTATTTTATTCTTGGCATTTTTTCACCCCCAAAATATCGTATGAAAAAAAGCCCACTTTTGATTTCAATATTCATATCTAAGCATACTTAATCATTATCTTGAGGGAGAGATCGCTCTTAATGTGTATATGGCAGAATAAAAGTGGCTCTCCCTCAGTTTTGGTGAAACGATGTAACCTAGGTTTTATTCGGGTTAATATGTTTTTTTAAAAGGTTACACTCCTTGATATAGAACACGTTTTTCAATCAGGTCAAAGTTGGCCCTGCCATACATTATCCGCTTGATTGCTTTAAGCCGGTTTATTTGGCCTTCCAGGACGCCATTGTTCCATTCATATTTCAACGCATTGTGAATCGCCTCATAATCAGCTCGGATTCGTTTTGCGAAACGTCTCATTTCTCTAAAAGAGCTTTGCTCCGCATGGGACAACCAGGTTGGGAGATAGTGAAAAAGTCTGTGTCGTATCATTGCCTGAAACGTTTGTACATGCTCATATAATTGTTGAAGGTCTGGGTATTGGTGACACAACCTATCCAAAAATATCCATTTACTTCGTTTCTTAAGGTCTAAGTATGACTGCCATAACCATCGGTGCAGCTTCTTTCTCGTAAGATAAAGTTTGTTGACATGCCCTTTCCGTTTTTGTTTTCGGATATCAGCTATATAGTGGGATACAAGGGAAAAAGACCCCTGATATCCCCTAGAGACAAGTTCCTCATAGATTTCTTTTGCTGTCACGCCTGGCTTGACAGCATCTTTAATCATTGAACGATATGGATCCAGTATACTTGACACGTAACTACCTAGGTAGTAGAATCTACACAAAGATATTACTACTTAGGTAGTATAGATGTGGAGCGTAAAATATGGAAGAAGTTATTGATACGTTAAGAGAACTTGGACTTTCGAGGTATGAAGCTAAGATATATATCGCTCTATTGAGCAATCAACCATCAAATGGAAACAACATCGCAAAAGTATCAGGTGTGCCGACTCCAAAGGTCTACGAAGCTTTGCAGAAAATGAAGGAAAAGGAATTAGTGTTTACTGTATCCGGTGGGACTAACGGCAATCAGGTACGCTACAGTCCTCTTCCATACAAAGAATTACTGGAAACAAAAAAGAATAAGTTTTTGAATCATCTGGAATTTCTTGATCAGTCCCTGAATAATGTTTCTTCCCGGAGTGATGTAGAATGGTCTGAACTATTTATGATAAAGGGTTATTCGTCTTCAATGGAAGTTGTTCAGACAGCCATTGAGGAATGTGATACGCAAATTATACTCAGCTGCTGGAAACGTGAGTTCGATGTTTTGAAGGAATATCTTCTGAAAGCACATAGCCGGGGTGTCGTTGTCGTGACACTAATTTTTGATGATAAACAAGTTGACGTTCCCTGGAAAAATTTCACGCATTACAAGGAAGAATTGGCTGTTGGAAGGCACAGGGGTGAATTGTCAATTGTAGTGGATAATAATAAGGCCATTGTGCTTCAGTCACTTGAGAATTCTCCTCATTCTGTGGTCTCGAGTCATCCGGTGATGGTAACGACGACACGAAATTACATAAGGCATGATATTTATGTTAATCGAATGATTTATGATTTTGAGGATTCAGTCATAGAATACTATGGTCGTAGCTTGGAAAATTTAATCAGCGGTTTCTAGTAGACCTGTGGTGGTGTGAGTTAACGCATTTTTTGAAAGCGTTTTACAAAAAGAAAGTCATAACAGAAAGTGAGGAGGAGTACTGTGAGAATCGCAATATTAGGTGCAGGCTCTTTAGGAACAATTATTGGTGCGATGATATCAAAAGTGGGTTACAGTGTTGACCTGGTTGATGTCAATCAGGCAAACGTGGATGAATTAAATCAGAATGGAGCAACGGTTACAGGCTTTCTAGATACGAACATCCCAGTTACGGCAAAGCATCCAAATGACTTAGATGAAACTTATGATGTTGTTTTTCTGCTGACAAAACAAGTGTTTACCGAAAATGCTTTGTCCTCAATGCTCCCATTTCTCCATGAAGAAAGTGCCGTTTGTACGCTTCAGAATGGGGTTCCGGAAGAATATGTTGCAGCCATTGTCGGAGAATACAGAACGGTTGGTGGAGCTGTAGGGTTCGGGGCTACATGGCATGGTCCTGGCGTTTCAGAACTGACGACCGAACTTGAAACCATGCGGAAGTATGCCTTTGATGTCGGCGAGCTGAATGGGGAACAAACGAGTCGCATCAACAAGATTAAAAAAATACTTGATAGTGTCGGCAATTGCGAAATCTCGACAAACATACAGGAGGTTAAGTGGACGAAATTGTTGATGAATACAACATTCAGCGGTATGTCTGCTGCTCTTGGATGCACCTTTGGCGATGTCTTAAATAATTCAGACGCGATGATATGTTTAGCAAACATTGCTGATGAAACTATTAAAGTTGCTCATTCACATCACCTCCGCTTAGTCACAATGCAGGGGAAGGATTTTGAGTTCTTAGAGTTAGGGAGTCAAAACGATATCCCTGAAAAACTGGCATTCTATCATGAAGTCTGGGATCCTCATGCAAACTTGAAAGCAAGTATGTTACAGGATCTGGAAAATAAAAAGCCAACCGAAATTAACTATATAAACGGTCATGTTGTGAAAAAAGGAAAAGAGTCTGGAACACCAACCTCGTTTAATGAACTTGTTTGTCGGCTTGTTCAGGATGCAGAAGAAAAGAAAAATGTGCCTGATTTCAACACGAACATTGCTGAATTCCGGAAGCTTTCCAGGTCAATGAAAACCTATTCAGCTGAAACCTGATAATTCAACTATATTACAAAAGGTGGTGTTAAATAATGATCGTTGCATTAATGATCTGGCTGGTTATTATTATATTTGCGTTGGTGTTTGGAACTTATTTATGCTACAGGATTGAAAAACATGGAGTCGAACGCTGGGGAGCAACGGGCAGTCTTTTCAGATATAAACAGAAGGGAGGGGAATAAGTAAAATGTGGTACATAATCGTCCTATGTGTCTATGTTCTTTTTATAATTTGGACGTCACTGAGAAGTTTAAGACAGACTGAATCGATGTCCGATTTTACGACCGGGGGCCATCGAATGGGATTGTTTCTGGGTATTGGCACGACAACCGCTACGTGGGTGAGTGTTGCTTCTGTCATGGGGGTGCCGGGTTATCTGTACAGTAATGGCGTTTCGGCTATTATCGGCTGGGTTGGCGGCTGGTTTTTAGCCACTTCGTTAATTCCGGTAGTGGCTTATAAAATCAGAAGGCCGGAGCAACCGGCGCGAACGTTTCCGGAATATATTCATCTTAGATTTGAGCCTTTCAATCGTACGAGTCATTTAAGAACTATTGTTGGAAGTATTATGTTTATTGGGTATTTTCTGTTTGTACATCTTCAAGTCGTGGGCTTTGGAATCGTGTTTTCTACGATCACAGGAATAGATTATAAGTATGCAATATTTGCGTTTTTAATTTTCCTTCTTTTCACAAGTATCGGAGGATTCTGGTCAGTTGCAGCAACAGATACGCTCAATACAATATTAATTGTTATTGGTGTCATTTTAGGTGGTGGAGCCGTTTGGGCAGCTACAGGCGGCTTGCAGAATATCATGGATGCTTTATCTGTTACGACCAGCCCTACAAATGTTGGGGGCAAAGCTATTCCAGAAGGGTCAATGATGACGCCCCTGGGGACATTTGGTTTTGGGGCATTATTTGGTATTTTCATGTCAAATGCTGTTGGGTCAATCGTTTCGCCACATTGGGTGACACGAATGTTAGCCCCAAAAAATATAAAAGTAGCCGTGCTGCAGATAATGGGATCGGTGCTTGTATTGACTGCAATATTTATACCTCTGATTATTATGGGGCTTGGCGCAAAAACATTAATTCCGAGTCTGCCGGCTGACCAAACAACAGATTACATTATTCCAGTCATTGTACAGGAATACGCCCCTCCGATAGTAGGAGCGATGACACTGGTTGCATTGTGCGCGGCTGCTGTTTCTTCAGCGAATTCAATGCTGTTGCACTGTGCGACATCCATATACTATGACGTTTATTTAAATATTTTTAACGAGAAGAAGGTTAATGATAAAAAGTTTAATATGAATCTGAGAATTGGCATGTATTTCATCGCTATAGTAGCGGTTTTTAGTGCCATTCAGCCACCTTGGTTCCTGGCTATGGGCTACACCTACGTGTATGGCGGTTTCGGTGCTGTGTTCTTTGCTGTTGTTATACTGGGCTTATATTGGAAACGCATGAACAAGGCTGCAGCCTATGTTTCCATGCTTGCTGGGTTTGCAGTTTATATAGTTGCGCAAATCGCTGGTTCCTCAAATGCTTTTCTGATAGCTCTCGTAGCATCTTTAGTGGGTGTATTACTGGTTGTATTCTATACGAAAAGACCACCTGTTGAAGCATACGAGCCATATTTTAATGCTGAAATAAGCCAGTCGACCCATAATACGATCGTCAATTTACAGAGGAGCGATGCAAATACAACTGTGGATGAGGAAAAGATCGAGAAAAAAGATGCGTAAATTGCTTCTTTATGAGGTGGAATAATGAAATTATCTAATCAGACAGCTCTTATAACAGGTGGATGTAAGGGGATAGGCTATGCTACCGCAATTAAGTTTATAAAAGAAGGTGCTAACGTCGTTATTATTGATTTAGATGACAAAGATGTGGATGATGCTGTGGTTGGTTTGCAAAAGTATGGAAATCGGATAAAAGGATTTGCAGCAGATGTACGAATAAAACTTCTGTCGATGCTGCGGTTCAATTTACAAAGGATCAATTCGGGTCATCGATATATTAATCAATAATGCAGGTGTCGTGCAGGATGCACAATTGCTGAAAATGAATGAAGACCAGTGGGACAGTGTAATCGATGTCAATCTGAAAGGTGTCTTTATGATGACACAGGCTGCAGCACTGAGAATGAAAGACCAAGAGCGTGGTGTCATCTTAAACGCCTCTTCGGTGGTAGGCCTGTATGGAAATTTTGGTCAGTCAAACTATGTTGCTTCCAAGAGTGGAATTAACGGACTGACACAGACGTGGGCCAGAGAGCTTGGGCGTTACAATATCAGGGTCAATTCAATTGCGCCGGGTTTTGTGTTAACCGATATGATTAAACAAATGCCTGAGAAAGTCGTGAACATGATGAAAGAAATGTCTCTGTTAAATGATATCGGCAAGCCTGAGGACATTGCCAATGCTTACGCGTTTCTGGCTTCAAATGAAGCTGGTTTCATAACGGGAACAGTCCTGAGTGTGGATGGAGGGTTAATACCCTGAAAGGATTGAATTGATTTAAAAGCATTAAAAAGCAGCGGAAAAAATAGACTGTCAACTGTAACGAAAAACTATTATTCAATTAATTATTCTAGGAGGATTTACCATGGAAAAACTAATTATCACTGTTGCAACTACTGGAGCTATTACAACGAAAGAAAACACTCAATATATACCACTAACACCAGAGGAGATTGCTGATGAGGTGTTCAAAGCGTATAAAGCCGGTGCTTCTATCGCTCATATTCATGTCAGAGATGACAATGGTAAGCCAACCATGGATATTCATAAATTCCGTGAGACCGTTGATCTGATTAAGGCAAAATGTGATATTGTCATTAATTTAACTTCTTCAGGTGGACTCTATCTTAAAGAAGAAGATCGATTAAAGGTTTGTGAATTAAGTCCGGAATTAGCGTCGCTAGATGCTGGATCCATTAATTTTGGAAATGATGTCTTTGAGAATTCACCGCCGTTTCTGGAGAAGCTGTCGCAGCAAATGAATAAATACAATGTAAAACCGGAAATTGAAATCTTTGATTCAGGCATGATAAACAATGCGTTGATGCTTGAGAAAAAAGGTCTTATTCAACCGCCATTCCATTTTCAGTTTGTTTTGGGTGTACCTGGGGGTATGACAGCAACACCTAAAAATCTCCTGCATTTAATCGAAAGTATACCAGAGGGTTCCACATGGTCCACCATCGGTATCGGAAAACATCAATTGACCATGAATACAATCGCTATGGTCATGGGTGGCCATGTCCGTGTCGGTATGGAAGACAATGTGTATTACAAAAAAGGCGAATTGGCAACATCCAATGCTCAGTTTGTTGAAAGGATTGTACGGCTGGCGAATGAATTTGATCGGAAAGTTGCAACTCCATCTGAAGCACGCCAAATTCTCGGATTGAAACAACCTGTTCATTAATCGTTAATTTAAAGACATAACATTACCTTAGTGAAATCTACAGTGTCGTAGAAAATATAAATGACGTATCAGACAGTCTTGTGATGGATATCAGTACTGAAAGGAATGAAGCATTTATGCCGTTGTTTATTGTGTTAAATGATGGAGCCAGGCTCGATGAATCACTGAAAAAACAAATCAAGCAGCATATTCGTGAAAATTGTTTGCCCAGACATGTGCCAAATGGTATTTATGAGATTGCTGAGGGTTCCAAAAACGTTAAATGGCAAAAAGCTTGAAGTGCCTATAAAGAAAATTCTGATGGGATATTCGATTGAAAGGGCGGTCAATACAGGCGCACTGGATAATCCGGAATCGCTTAACTTTTTTCGTCCAGTTTGCAGACAGAATGTCATCACCAGGACTTAAAACTTAGACTGTTAATATCAATGTATGCGATCTAGACTCAAGTACAAAGAGGAGAGAAGAACCATGAAAGATGTTTACATTTTGGATGGGGCAAGAACCCCTTTTGGCAGTTTTGGAAAATCATTACGGAAGGTTTCTGCAACAGAAATGGGACGCCTCACCGCTGTCGAGGCCATGAAAAGGTCATCTGTAGAACCGGAGGAAGTTGATCAGGTTATTTACGGAAATGTCATTCATTCCAGTACAAACGCTGCATATATATCGAGGCATATTGCTCTTCATGCTGGTGTGGCACAAAAAACGCCTGCTTTAACAGTTAACAGACTTTGTGGATCCGGGCTTCAGGCAGTTGTCTCGGCTGCACAAAGCATACGGCTCAATGAGGGTCATACTGCGCTTGTTGGGGGCGCAGAAAATATGTCGATGGCACCGCATTCTGATTTCACAAGCCGTTTCGCCGGTGTTAAGTTAGGAAACTTAAGATTGGAAGACATGCTGCAAAGTGCTCTAACGGATGAGTACAATGGATGTGGGATGGGTGTTACAGCTGAAAACCTTTCAGATAAATATGGCCTAACACGCGAAGGGCAAGATAAATATGCCTATACCAGTCACCAACGTGCATCTCGTGCCATTGAATCCGGACGTTTCTCCGAAGAAATCGTTCCGGTCGAAATCAAAACACGAAAAGGTGTTCAGGTATTTGACCAGGATGAACATGTAAAAAAGGACACAACGCAGGAAGCGCTGGCTGCACTGAAGCCAACCTTCAAAATAGAAGGCTCTGTCACAGCTGGAAATGCGAGCGGAATTAATGATGGTGCTGCTTCCCTAATGATTGCAAGTGAAGACTATATCCAATCCGGATCGCAAAAGCCGCTTGCCAAAATTCTCTCCTGGGGAGTTGCCGGGGTGGATCCTACTATCATGGGGATTGGTCCTGCCCCATCTTCGAAAATTGCATTGGAACGTGCCGGGCTCGGAATAGAGGACATGGACCTTGTCGAGATTAATGAGGCATTTGCTGCACAATATCTCGCAGTTGAGAAAGAACTTGGTTTAAATCGTGATATTACAAATGTAAATGGTGGAGCAATTGCACTTGGCCATCCAGTTGGAGCAAGCGGATCAAGAATTCTTATGACACTTGCTTATGAATTGAAAAGACGCGGACTGCGTTATGGGCTAGCCAGCCTTTGCATCGGTGGCGGTCAAGGGATTGCGATGGTTATTGAAAATCAATTGTGAAAGTGAAATCACGCGCGTTGATCAACAAGAATTAACCAAGCATAATGTTTAAAACTACTTGTTTCACCATCAATCCTCCTGTAAGGAAGAAAACTTGAAGGGAAATCAGTGAAAATGAAAAGTGCATAAAAAAAGTCCCCTTGGACGATAGAGAGTGTCATGCATGACCTCGAATTGAGTACCGAAGGAGGACTTCTACAATGGATTTTACACAAAATAATCGATTAGCGCAAATTAACGAACAGACATTAATTATCGGGGTTGATGTGGCGAAACGCAAACACGTGGCCCGTGCGATAGATGATCGTGGTCGAGATCTTGTCAAACGGCTGGTATTCACCAATTCGCTGCAGGGATTCTTAAATCTTATTTGAATGGGCTGAGACCTTGTTCGAAAAATGCGCCGCCCCAACATCATCGTTGGGATGGAACCAACGGGCCATTACTGGCTGAATTTAGCCTATCACTTAAAAGGCCAGGCGTTTCAAGTGGTTGTCGTCAACCCGATGAGGGTCAAGCGATCCAAAGAACTGGATGATGACTCACCAACGAAAAACGATACAAAAGGTACCAAATTCATCGCCCAGGTCGTGCGTGATGGCCGTTATCATGAACCTACATTAACGGAGGATGTGTACGCTAATTACGGGAAAAAGGCTGCCCTTCATCTCTTGGAAAGAGGCTATATGCCAGAAGATATCCGTAAAACTTCGGAAGAAGATTTGCTTCTGGAAGTCAAAGAGGCTGCCAAACGCGGAGTGGGTATTAAACGCATAAAGGCCCTAAAACAGGCAGCTGAAGACAGTATTGGCCTCACAGTGGGATTACGCATGGCACGTCAGGAAATTCGCTATTTGATTGACCAGTATAAGGCTCTTGAAGAACGTCTAATCGCTCTTGAATCACAACTCGAAGCAATCATTCTCCACGTTCCGGGGTCCGATCAAATGATGGCAATTAAAGGCGTAAGTGCCATGACTGTGGCCCAATAATCCGTTAACAGGCAAACAATCGTTTATTGCGTTAAGCAGAAAACTCATCAAAATCTTTTATGTATTAGGTACACGAAAGTGTACGTTCAGTAAAGAACGCATGCTTCGTGATATCCCAATGATTTCGACGTTACAGGAAGCCGCTTAACAAGACGTACAGACATCGTTTTGAAACATCTTTTGTACAATTGAAACACGGAGAAGCCGGTCGTTATTTCATCCATTAGGGCATAGCCCCGCCAAAGGAGCATTTCCGGCATCCATTATGGTTAGGTCGAACGAAGGAATTTGCGCGCATAGACGCCGAGAGACATGGGATGGTCCACCGCCATGTAAAACGAGGTGATCCAAGGTGCGATGATAAGTCTAAATTATCCATTTAATGGTATTTTCCATTAAGGCTTATTCAGTCTCATGCCCGAGTTCCATATATATTATTAATAGGAAATAATAGGGCCACAAACAACTGTGGACTTTGATTGATCAAAAAGAAATATGGAGAAAAACGGCGAAATTCTAAGAAAACCTTAATTTAAAGAGGGAGGAATAAGGTTGTCCTTACAAGTAGGAGATAGGATTACATTTGAACGGACTTTTACAGCAGAAGATGTAAAATTATTCACTAAGGTTTCCAGTGATGAAGGGAGTCACCATATGACCCCGGATGAACAGGGAAAACTCGTCGTTCGGGGGTTATTAAAAGCAACTCTGCCAACAAAAGAGTCATATTAAGATATCTTAATGTGAAAGGTGAGAGATTGTTTAATTATGTTACGCCTAGAAATTAACGTCTTCTAAGGCCTTAGAAATCTCCAACAAAGCACGTCTACGGTGTGATTGCATCGCGAGTCTCGCTGCTTCTCCGTTTTGTGCTTCCATGCAAGCTATAATCGCTTGATGTTCGGTGACAGAGCGATATGGAACGGGTCTATCATTAATTGTATACAGTCTCGCCCGATAAAGTTGGTCAGAATGAATATCAATAATATTAGTTAAGCGGATATTATTAGCATACTTAATAATATCTGCATGAAATTGATCATCTAATAATGACCATTTATACAGGTTATTCTCGCTTAAACACTCTTTTTGTTGCACAATAAGCTCTTTTAAATGTTGCAGTTCATCTTCCGTTATTTTATTTGTTGCTAACTCAACTGCTAGACCATCTAAACTCTCCGTGACTTCATAAATTTCCTTCAGGTCATCTTCCTTAATTGGATTAATAATAAACCCTCGTCTTGGCACTAATGTAATCATTCCTTCAGTCTGTAAACGAACTAACGCCTCTCTCATCGGGGTTCGACTCATTCCTAACATTTCCGCTATTTCGCGTTCTAAAAATGTTTTTCCAGGAGCAAGCTTTAAGTTCTTAATGGCAGTTCGAATAATTTGATAGGCTCGTTGTGGTAATCGAGTTTCTTCAATATAATGCATAATTTCCAATAAATCTTCTTTTAAATAATTGGAACTGCTCTCTGAATTAATCTGATTTTTGCTTGACATAAAAAAAGAACCTCCATTTGCTCTATAAAACCTTTATAATGTATACCCTCCCTTGGTTAAGCATCCTATCGTAAACGCTACAGCCTTTAAACTGCAAATATGGTGATGATGGCCAAAGTATAGATAAGATTGAAAAATCTCTTAAGGGGTTTCTCTGGTTATTGTATAATAGACATCCTTCTTGGTAGGTAGTTATCTTTATAATACCAGAAAGATGTCTATTTAAAAATGTCTTCAAAGCCTCATTCATGCTATTTAAAACTTCTATGGCTAATAGTTTATATCTTGTTTTACTGTTAATTTTGACTGTATGAAAAATAAATTCCAAGAATATTAAGCTTTTTCATAAACATTTGATAGCTGTTCTAAAATAGAGTCTGTCATTTCTTTCGTTGAAGTACTTCCGCCTATATCTGCTGTTAAAAATCCCGATTTGGTTGCATCTTTAATGGCTTGATTAACAAAGGCTGCCTCTTCCTTTAAGCCTAGGTGGTCTAACATCAAAGCAGCACTTCCAATAGCACCGATTGGATTGGCTATGCCCTTTCCAGCAATATCTGGAGCGGAACCATGAACAGCCTCGAACATACTTGGAAATCTCCGATCTGGATTTAAATTTGCACTTGCCGCAATTCCCAAGCTTCCTGCTAATGCACTTCCGAGATCTGATAAAATATCTGCTAATAGGTTTGATGCAACAACTACTTCTAATTCTTCCGGATGCAGAACAAAATTAGCTGCCATGGCATCGACAAGCCACTGATCTGTTTCTACATCGGGATATTCCTTGCTGACTCGAGCGAATACTTCATCCCAAAGCACCATACCATATTGCTGGGCGTTGCTTTTTGTTACACTTGTTACTTTTTTTCTCTCCCTTTTTCGAGCTGTTTCAAACGCGTATCGTATAACACGTTCACATCCTTCTTCCGTAAATAAGGAAGATTGAACTGCAACCTCTTTTCCCGCACCCCTGCCTGTAAAGTTTCGTCCGCCGATACCGGAATATTCACCCTCCGTGTTTTCACGTATTAACACCCAATTTAATTTATCTTTTTCAGGGTGATTAAGCTTGCTCTCTACGCCTGGTAAAAACTCTACAGGACGAATATTAGCCCATTGATCAAAGCTTTGACAAATAGCTATTCTCAACCCCCATAGACTGATATGATCGGGAACACCTGGAAAGCCGACTGCTCCGAAATAAATGGCATCATGATCTTTTATTTGATCTAACCCATCATTTGCCATCATCTTTCCATTTTTTAAATAATACTCGCAACCCCAAGGAAAGTAATCGGTTTCAAAAGTGAATTTACCATTGGAATGTGCGGATAGAAATTCTAACACACGAATACCCTCATCAATCACTTCTTTTCCAATCCCATCACCTGGTATAACTGCAAGTTTAAAGTGCTGTGTATTTGTCATTCATTATCCTCCTCCTGTTTAATTTAATTATATTATCAATAACGTATACATTAATGTCAAGTATTAGTCTTTAATTCCTTAAATTCATTTTATTTTTAATCATATTTGACATAACGTATACATTGATGTAGTATAATTCTCATTAAAAGCGCTTTCAATATGGACTGTCGTTATTGGTGATATGACTTCTCTTAATTATTCCGGTCAATTTAGAGAAAGGTGATTCGCGAGGGTTTGAAAAGGTCGGACACAACGATTGATTATTAAATAAGTTAATTCTATCTTTGAAAATTAGATCAATAAAATGAAAGGGTTTTCCCCATATTTTGAAAGGAGAGGTGCTGTTTTTATGAGTTCTGAAATGATCACTTTAATTTTTCTATTATTCGCCATTGTTATGTTTGCGTGGGAGAAAATACCATTGGCGGTCACAGCAATGATTGTTGCAATTGGACTTACATTAACCGGTGTTTTAGAACCTTCAGAGGCTTTTGCTGGTTTTGTAGATGGAAATGTTCTTCTTTTTATGGCTATGTTTATTGTTGGTGCAGCATTTTTTGATACTGGAATGGCTCAGAAAGTAGGTGGATTTGTTACCAAATTTGCGAAAACAGAAAGACAGTTAATCGTTGCTGTAATGATTATTACGGGTTTAATGTCCGGGCTTCTTTCTAATACGGGGACTGCAGCGGTTTTAATACCAGTGGTTATTGGATTAGCTGTTAGATCTGGATTTGCACGTACTAGATTACTTTTACCGTTAGTGTTAGCAGCTGCAATGGGGGGAAACCTTAGTCTAATTGGCGCTCCGGGTAATCTAATAGCTCAGTCTGCACTTAATAATATTGGTGAAAGTTTTGGATTTTTCGAATATGCAAAAGTGGGTATACCTATACTGGTTATTGGTATTTTATATTTTAGTTTATATGGGTATAAGTTTCTTCCAAATAGGAAAGATGATTCTTCAGACACGGACTCTGTGTTTAATCAGACAATTGATTATTCGAGTGTACCAAGATGGAAACAAATTCTGGCAGTGCTCGTACTTGTGCTAACCGTTCTTGCGATGGTATTTGAAGAACAAATTGGAGTAGAGCTACATGTTTCCGCATGGGCAGGGGCACTGATTTTAGTTGCTACCGGTGTTATTTCAAATAAAAATGCAATAAAATCAATAGATATGAACACGATTCTTCTATTTGTAGGTTCACTCGCATTAGCTAAAGGAATAGAAGAATCTGGTGCAGGGGCGTTAATAGCAGATTGGTTAATCGGAACTTTGGGCAGTAATCCTTCACCATATATTTTATTATTTGTGATATTGACGCTCTCAGCATTAATGACAAATTTCATGTCAAATACTGCAACAACAGCACTCCTGGTTCCAATAAGCTTGTCCATTGCCAATGGTATTGGGGCAGACCCAAGAGCGGTTCTTATGGCTACAGTCATTGGGGGTTCTTTAGCATTTGCAACACCAATTGGAATGCCGGCAAATACAATGGTTTATGGTTTAGGTGGTTTCAAGTTTACAGATTATGTGAAAGCGGGGGCACCTTTAGTTATCGTTTCAATAATAGTAGCAATGATTTTGTTACCTATTTTCTTCCCTTTTTACTAGACATATCTCGTAGCGTTAGGATAAATTAAGGCTTTGTTTAACATGTATTTATTTTGTGCTTAGTCTTTAAAATAAAGCGTTGGCCGAACGGCCAACGCTTTATTGCTATTAATTTTAAATATAGTGACAATCTAATTAAAGGGAAGTTTTTTTGAAGTTGATCTCTTGCTATAAAGTGCACGTTAACCGTTATAATAAAAATACCTTGAACATGAAACAGATGGTAATTACCCCTTTAAATTAGTATGCCGTCTTCATATATGGAGAACCTGTGGCAAGAGGGGGATAGAATGGATCTCCTTACCATCATAGAGCCGACTGACAGCATAAATTTCTAATTAGTATAAAAGGAGTGACAGTAATTGAGTGAAAACATACGTCAAACACCTATTCATTCAGGCTTTGATGCTCATACAACTGCTGAGGAAGTCATTAAGGGTATAGATTTAACGGGCAAGGTTGCCATTGTCACTGGAGGATATTCAGGGATTGGTCTCGAAACGACCCGCGTTCTCGCAAATGCTGGGGCCACTGTTATTGTTCCTGTACGGACACTAGACAAAGGCCGTGAAGCGTTAAAAGATATCCCAAATGTAGAATTGGATACCATGGATTTAATGGACCCTGCCTCTATTGATGGGTTTGCTGAGCGATTTCTCGAAACCAACAGACCCCTCGATATACTCATTAATAGTGCAGGTGTGATGGCGCCACCTTTAAAACGTGATGACCGCGGGTATGAATCGCAGTTTTCCACAAATCACCTTGGACACTTCCAACTGACAGCAAGACTATGGCCCGCATTAGAGCAAGGCAATGCAAGAGTTGTGGCCGTTTCCTCACGCGGACACCGGCTTGGCGGCGTCGATTTTGATGATCCAAACTTTGAACATAAAGCATATGACAAGTGGAAGGGTTATGCTCAGTCAAAAACAGCTAATATCTTATTTGCTTTGGAGTTAGACAAACGCGGGAAGGCGTATGGTGTCCGAGCTTTTTCCGTTCATCCGGGTCTCATTCCTGATACGAGCCTTGGTCGAGACCTAACACGAGAAGAATTCGCTCCAAAGCCTGTCTTGGATGAGAACGGTGAACCTGTATCTAATGAACAACAAGCTATGGTCAAAACCATTGAACAAGGTGCAGCAACCAGTGTTTGGTGTGCTGTCAGTCCGCAGTTAAAGGGGTTGGGCGGTGTTTACTGTGAGGATGTTGACATTAGCAAAGCCGAGCCTGAGGATAGCTCAGAACCTGCAGGTGTACGGCCTTGGGCCATCAATCCTGAATTTGCAAGGCAGTTATGGACAATGAGCGAATCCTTAACTGGAACCCAATTTGACATCTAATTCTAAATGCAAAAAACATATAATTGGATAAAACAGCCTCGTTTCCTTATGCTTGTTATATGCTGTTAATTACCAATTGAAATAAACTTATATAAAGGATGGGTTAAAAGATGAAGTATGCAAACTTAGACAATGAAAAAATTCCATCGATTGCATTAGGAACTTGGTCTTGGGGAAACGGCGTCAATAGCGGAGAAGATATTTTTGGAAATAACCTAACAGAAGAGGATCTAAGACCTGTTTTTGAGGCAGCTGTGAACGCTGGATTTAATTTATGGGATACTGCTGCTGTTTATGGAATGGGAGCTTCAGAAACCATCTTAGGCGACTTTATTAAAGATCAAAAAAATCCCATCATTTCAACGAAATTTACTCCGGGTGTAAGTGAGGACACTATGGAGGAGTCACTGACTCAAAGTTTAAACCGCTTGGGCGTTGATCATACCGATATTTATTGGATTCATAATCCAAATGATGTAAACAAATGGACATCTGAACTGATTCCGCTGATGAAAAATGGAAGCATCAAACACGCAGGTGTCTCCAATCATAATTTGGAAGAAGTAAAGTTAGCGGCTTCAATTCTTGAAAAGGAAGGGTTACAGCTTTCAGCCGTACAAAACCATTATAGTCTACTCTATCGCTCCTCTGAAGATGCTGGAATCATTGACTGGTGCCATCAAAACAATGTTTTATTCTTTTCTTATATGGTTTTGGAACAAGGGGCTTTAACCGGAAAATATAATGCGCAAAATCCCTTTCAATCAGGGACGAGAAGAGGAGAGGCTTTCAATTCTGAGGTTCTGCTGAAGCTAGAAAACTTAATAGAGGTTATGAAAAAAATAGGCGATACTCACGATGCTGACCCCGCACAAATCGCCATAGCTTGGGCCATTGCGAAAGGCACCGTGCCTATTATGGGGGTCACCAAATCAAAGCATGTCGACGCAGCTGCTGAAGCAGTGGATCTTGTTTTATCGGAACAGGAAATCAATGACTTAGAAACTTCGGCAAAAGCAACAGGTGTTGAAATAAAAGGAGCTTGGGAGAATAGGATGCAATAGTAAAAACCGCAAGCTCCAACTGAAGTGTCAGGGAAAATTGAGGTGTGGGGTTGAAATACAATTGGGAGAGAATCTAAAGAAAGGTTCTCTTCTATGTGTTACCGCATCCTAGTATAAGGTTGATGATAAACGAGCGTTAATCTGTCAAAAGATTGCGCTTTTTTATCGTTCGATGCATTTAAAGGTAAAGAAGCTCTCAAAGTATGGATACAGTACCAATGTTTTTTGGAGTATGTCATCCCATTAATCTCCTTGCTACATGTTAAAATAAAAGTATGACTCTACCAATGCGAGTTTCAATTTGTAAAAATTCATGTTAAATTTTTATTATATGGTAGAATCAGAAAATTGGGATTGTCGTATAGGGGGCGTATGATAACCGTGGTATTTGATACATTAAATCAATCTATTGATAAAGTCATAAACAATGTTGAGCGGGTCATGATTGGAAAAAGGGACACGGCGAAGTTGGCACTTGTGGCGCTTCTTGCTGAGGGTCACGTTTTACTAGAAGATGTGCCTGGTGTTGGTAAAACGATGCTGGTTCGAGCGATTGCCAAGTCTTTGGGAGCTGAGTTTCGTAGGATCCAGTTTACGCCCGACTTACTACCGTCTGACTTAACCGGGATGTCGATCTATAACCAAAAAGACATGACTTTTGAATTTTATGAGGGTCCGCTCATGGGTAATGTCGTTTTAGCAGACGAAATTAACCGGACGTCACCAAAAACTCAGGCAGCTCTTCTTGAAGGTATGGAAGAAAGCAATGTAACGGTTGATGGTAAGACCCGTCAACTTGGTGAACCTTTTTTTGTGATGGCGACACAGAATCCGATCGAATATGAGGGGACTTTCCCACTTCCAGAAGCCCAATTGGACCGATTCTTGCTCAAGCTTAGTATGGGCTATCCGAATCATGAGGAAGAGCTTGAGGTGCTCAATCGCCTTGAGAGCGACCATCCCATTCACGCGATAGAAGCTGTTTTGACAACAGATGAGGTGCTTGCGTTACAACGCCAATCACGCCAAGTCCATGTGGATGAAGCCATCAAGAAGTACCTAATTGATATTGTGAGTGGGACGCGTACGCATCGCGATGTTTATCTAGGTGTCAGTCCGCGCGGTTCATTGGCACTGCTCAAGGCAGCCCAAGCTCATGCGCTTATTAATAATCGTGACTTTGTGGTTCCGGACGATATTAAGTTTTTAGCCCCTTATGTCTTGGGACATCGTCTTATTCTAAAGCCTGAATCAAAATTCTCAGGTGCCACCGTTGAGGAAGTTGTTGATTCCATTCTTAACCGAGTAAAGGTACCTGTATTAAAAGAGGATGGCATTAAATGAAAAAATGGCTCGCTAAGTACAGGACGATACTAAGTGTTATATGGGTTCTGTTCCTGTTTATGATCGCTTTTGTTTATGCCATGTTTCAAGGCGGGTTTGTAAGTTGGTTTGTGTTCTATAGTTTCCTGCCTGTCTTGGTGTACACCATTGCGATGGCCTCTTACTCTTTGAAAGACATTGACGTCCGCAGAGTCATTAAGACAGATGCATTGAATGCTGGAGAGACGATGAATGTTACGCTTGAAATTAGTAGAAAGCGGTCGTTTCCACTTTTTTATTTAGTTATTGAAGATCAATTACCTGAAGCATTGTTACAGCGGCCAAAGTCAGAGGATGCCCCTGTAGTCCAGCCAAAAGGATTATTCTCGTTAAATTTTCAGAAGCGTGCGGGATATGATTACAAGATAGCTAATGTGCCGCGTGGCGAATACACGCTTGAATCAGTCATGGTCAAAACCGGAGATATTTTTGGTTTTATTCAAAAGTCAAGGACGATTCGGGTTAAAGATGAGTTCATTGTCTATCCTCAGGTTAAAGAATTGGGTGGTTGGCTACCTCCTCATCAAAGTCATGGAGGCAAACATCGATCGAACAATCGCTTCGAGTTTGACATCACATCAGTATCCAGCGTTAGGGATTATAAACCAGGGGATCGACTCAGCTGGTTAGATTGGAAGACGACAGCTAAACAGAATAAGCTGGTGACCAAAGAATTCGAACATCCCTTGAATCGCGATGTTGTGGTGGTATTGGATGGTACATACCATCGTGATGGTGACGAAAGCTTATTTGAACGTGCGACCTCTATTGCGGCATCAACAGCTACGAAGGCTTTAAGAAGCGGCTCATCCGTCGGTCTCTTGTCGGTTGGGCGGAACAGCCGATTGATTCAGATGAATGACTATGCCTATCATCGCTACACCATTTTAAATCACCTTGCCCGGGTGCATCGTCAGGGGAATATCCATCCGGCCGGTGAGATAAGGAGATACTTATCTCAATTCCCGCCGCAAGTGTCTGCCATTTTGATTAGTCAGCGAATGGATGAACATATGGTCGGACTGCTATATGACTTTCATTCTCGGGGGATGGCGGTCGATTTCTTCTTTAATGTGAGTGGTGGACAGCGGTCGTTGACCGATTATGAGCAGCAGCACATTATGCGATTGCGATCCATGGGGCTTATGGTACATGTGATCGATCATGAAGCTTTTGACGCAGTTGTGAAGGCGGGTGTTGATCGTGCAACAAGTTAAATCTTCTTATTTTACACTAGTACTGTATGTCCTTGGCTTTTTGTTATATTGGGAATGGCTTAGGCCGCTAACTGCGATTACGCGTACAGCCAATGTTGAATATTTCGTTAGTTTCGCCGCACTGTCCTTTTTACTATCGTTTTTGCGATTGCCCATTTGGGTGAGCTTTCCAGCTAAATTGGTAGCCATGCTTTATGCAATCCATGTTCTGTTCTTTTTCAACAGTTCATTGCTAGACCCCCTTTGGGTAGAATTCTTACTTCAGGATATTCATAAAAACTTGTCTTTTTTGATCGAAGGTAATTGGGTAGGGATGACGAACTTGTTCCGGTCATTCCTGTTCTTTTTGCTATTATGGTTGGTCAGTTATTTAATGCATTACTGGCTCGTTCAGGCCCGTAAATTATTTTTATTCTTCTTTATCACGGTCCTCTATCTCACGGTTCTGGATACGTTTACGATGTATTCGGCGGAATCGGCCATTGTCCGAACCATGATTATTGGATTAATATTGCTTGGATTGCTGCGAATGATCAAGATTCAAGAAAGAGAGAAGGTTTCGTTTGCTAAAGGCCGTTTACCGGTTCCTTGGTTAGTAGCTTTGGTTGGCATGATATTGTTAACGTCTACGATTGGCTATGCTGCGCCAAAGGTAGGACCGCAGTGGCCTGATCCCGTCCCATTTATCCAGAAGGCGGCAAACGGTTATGGCGATGGCGATGATGGTGCTGGAGGAAGCGGAAGCATGCAAACGATTGGTTATGATGAAGATGATGCGCGGCTTGGAGGTTCCTTTACTATGGATCAGACACCGGTGATGACCACTTCTGTCCATGAACCGCACTATTGGCGAATTGAAACAAAAAGCCATTATACGGGTAAAGGCTGGACGACGGATGAAGCGTCACTGGATGCGATAAATCCTGATCATATCAATGATAACCCTTTGCTCGATATCTATAGCGATGGATTAAAGACAGAGACAAGGACGGATCGTGTTTCAATAGAAGTAGATTCATTTCCTCAGTTACCTTATGCAGGTGAGCTTACGCAGCTAAGTGCGTTATCAACAAAAGATCTCCGTGTTCATCCTAACTCAGGTAAATTACAAATGTTCGAAGACGGCGAAGCCAAGACGGAAAAAACTTATGAATTGACTTATAAATATCCGACGTTTCCTGTTAAGCGTTTAAAAGATGTGAATAAGGCTAATGATTCCAATGCCATCAGTGATGTTTATACACAATTACCGAATGATGTGCCCAATCGTGTGAGACAGTTGACTCAGGATATTACTAAAAATGCGGATAATCGTTACGATAAGGCTCAAGCTATTGTGAACTATTTTGAGAATAATGACTACCAGTATAGTACTCAAGACGTGCCTTATCCCGATCAAAATCAAGATTATGTCGCTCAATTTTTGTTTGAGTCACAAGTAGGCTACTGTGATAACTTTTCCACGAGTATGGCGGTGATGCTTAGGACGATTGGAATTCCGACGCGTTGGGTTAAAGGGTTTACTTATGGTGAATTTCAAGGCCGTGAGGATGAACGTGATGAATATCTTATCAGAAATGCTGATGCGCACTCATGGGTTGAAGTGTATTTCCCAGGAACGGGTTGGGTTCCGTTTGAACCGACGCAAGGCTTCAGTAGTCAATTCAATTATGTCGAGGATACGAAGGAATCGGAACAAGCCGAGCCGACAACAGCAACACCGGAATCCGACAAACCAGATAAACCTGAGCCGCCGAAGCCTAAGGATCAGTCCGAACAGCAAAGCAATCATTTCCTCGGATTGATTTTTGGTCATGGCGACGGGGGTTCCAATCCTTATATCAAATATATTATAGGAGTCATTATTGTCTTTACCATCGGTGTTGGGGTATATCTCTATCGTGCCCGGGGACGTCTGATACCGGCCTTGTTAATCAAGCGCTACCGGCGACGGACGGATGAACGTGCATTTGAGCAGGCGTTTCGACACTTGCTTAAATTGCTCAAACGCCGAGGTTATCGGAAAAAACAGAATGAAACACTACGTGAGTTTGCTATTCAGGTGGATCAATCACTAGGAACAGCGGATATGAAGACACTGATCCTTCAATATGAAAAATCACGTTACACCAAGTATTCGGATAATGTGTGGAATGAGAGCAAATCAACCTGGGAACAAATGGTGAATCGTTTGCGCCGTTGATAATGCCTGAAACTGTTGGTAGAATAAATAAGAAAAAAGATGTTACTTACCTTCATATAGCTTAAGAATAAGGCTTAAGTGTCTCTACCAGATTGCCTTAAACGATCTGACTATGAGGGTGGATGTCCAGTCTGTTAGATGTCCACCTTTAAAAGGTGGACATCTCGTTTTTGCACTTAAAGAAAGTATAAGTGTAAGTAAGGCTTTCGCTATTATTGTCTGGCGATAAGCCAAGTTTTCTTTAAATTGCTTTGATTTGGGGTGAGCCATTTGGAACATGATAAGATCATTGTTTTGGATTTCGGTGGACAGTATAATCAACTGATTACGCGGCGTGTGCGTGATTTAGGCGTATATAGTGAATTGCTCCCGCCGGATACGAGTGCTGAGAAAATGAAAGCGGAACAACCATCCGGCATTATTTTTTCCGGAGGACCCAATAGTGTATTTGATCCAGATTCACCGACGTGTGATCCTGAGATTTTTGAATTGGGAATTCCCGTACTTGGGATATGTTATGGCATGCAACTGATGAGCCATCATTTTGGTGCTAATGTGTCCAAAGCGGTCAATAGAGAATATGGAAAAGCCGCGATCCAAGCAACAACGAACCACCCGCTATTTCAAGGGCAACCTGAGGAGCAAACAGTGTGGATGAGCCATGGTGATTTAGTGGAAACAACGCCTGAAGATTTTCAGGTTTTGGCCGAAAGTCGGTCTTGTCCTGTAGCGGCTATGGGGCATAATAACAAGCCTATCTTTGGCGTTCAGTATCATCCCGAAGTCCGTCATAGTGAACACGGTGATGACTTGCTTCGCAATTTTGTGTTTGATATTTGTAACTGTGAAGCAACGTGGTCAATGGAGCATTTTATTGAAGACCAAGTTAAGGCGATTCGCGCGAGTGTTGGCAATCAAAAAGTGCTTTGTGCTCTAAGTGGCGGTGTAGATTCTTCAGTTGCCGCAGCTTTGGTTCACAAGGCGATTGGTGATCAACTTTATTGTGTGTTCGTTGATCATGGTTTGCTCCGCAAACATGAAGGGGAGAGTGTTGCCCAAACGTTCCGTGATGATTTTCAGATGAACTTCTTAAAAGTGGATGCTGAAGACCGTTTTCTTAACAAACTGGAAGGTGTTAGTGATCCCGAACAGAAACGGAAAATCATCGGTAATGAGTTTATCTATGTATTCGAAGAGGAAGCGGGTCAATTGGAAGATATCGCTTACCTTGTTCAGGGAACGTTATACACGGATATTGTTGAAAGTGGCACAGAAACAGCTCAAACTATCAAATCACACCATAACGTTGGCGGATTACCGGAAAAAATGGCGTTTGATCTCATTGAACCTTTGAATACGTTGTTTAAGGATGAAGTGCGTCGCCTGGGAACGGAGTTAGGGTTACCTGACACCATTGTTCAGCGTCAGCCTTTCCCAGGACCGGGCCTTGGTATTCGTGTTTTGGGTGCTATTACAAAGGACAAGCTGAATATTGTTCGGGAATCGGATGCTGTTTTACGTGATGAAATCAGTCGGTCAGGATTAGACCGCGATATTTGGCAATACTTCACTGTTCTTCCGGATATCCAGAGTGTGGGCGTCATGGGGGACGCTAGAACGTATGATCACTGTGTAGCGATTCGTGCTGTGACATCGGTTGACGGGATGACATCCGACTGGGCACGAATTCCGTGGGATGTTCTCGAACGGATATCGAACCGGATTGTTAATGAAGTTCCTCATATTAATAGGGTTGTGTATGACGTGACGTCAAAACCACCTGCTACGATTGAGTGGGAGTGAAATAGCGAACAATATAACGATTATATTATTATAATGTTCGTGATTAAAATTGACATGAACGAACCCCCTTGGTATAATGACACACGTGTTAAGGAAAATCGATAATGTTCGTAAATGGATGAACAAAATTTCGCTCTTATGACATTTTATTCGTATTTTGTTTAGGGAATTACAATTTGGGGGGTTCCATTCATGGGTTTCAGCCAAAAAGTCGCTCAGTATTTTGGCTTTGATGAACAACAAACAAACTATAAACAAGAGTCTGTTGCTGGGTTAACCACATTTTTTGCAATGGCTTATATTTTATTTGTTAATCCAAGTGTATTGGCCAATGCTGGCATGGATCAAAAGGCTGTTTTTGTTGCAACAGCATTAGCTGCTGCTCTTGGTACACTATTAATGGGCGTTTTAGCGAAGTATCCGATCGCTGTAGCCCCTGGTATGGGAATCAACGCTTTTTTTGCTTTTTCGGTGGTTGTAGGTCGAGGGATTCCATGGCAAACGGCTTTATCAGGCGTGTTTATAGCCGGACTATTATTTGTGCTGATTACAGTTTTCCGCATTAGAGAAAAGATTATTAATGCCATTCCTTTGAATTTAAAGTATGCCATTTCCGGTGGGATTGGCTTATTCATTGCTTTTATTGGTTTACAGAATGCTAAAATGGTTGTCCCTGATGAGTCAACCTTGGTCACATTTGGTGATATCACAGCTCCGGGTGTCTTGCTGACATCTTTTGGCCTGGTTGTTACGATTGTCCTCATGACGTTAAATATTAAAGCGGGTATCTTTTACGGAATGGTTGCTACTGCTGTTGTTGGTATGATTACTGGCGTTGTGCCAGTGCCGGGCGATATTGTATCAGCTGTGCCGAGCATGGAACCTACTTTTTTAGCAGCCTTTGAGGGCTTTTCCGATATTCAGATTACGGAACTCGTCACGGTCATCATCACCTTCTTATTGGTCGCGTTTTTTGATACAGCAGGGACGTTAATGGCTGTCGCAAATATTGGGGGATTTCTAAAAGGGAATCGACTACCTCGGGCAGGTCGAGCCATGCTTGCCGACTCCATTTCAATGGTTGCTGGGTCCTTATTTGGTACATCACCGACGTCCGCTTATATTGAATCATCTTCAGGGGTTGCTGCCGGCGGCCGTACGGGATTTGCCTCAGTCATTACAGCGGTATTGTTACTATTAGCGTTGTTTTTCTCACCGCTTCTAAGCGTGGTTACGAATGAAGTGACAGCACCAGCGCTGATCGTTGTCGGCGCATTGATGGCTTCATCTATTGGTAAAATTGAGTGGGATCATTTTGAAATTGCCATTCCTGCATTTTTGATATTGGTTGCCATTCCGTTGACTTATAGTATTACAACAGGGCTTGCGCTAGGTTTTATCGCTTATCCGATCACAATGATTGTGAAGGGGCGTTACAAAGAATTACATCCGATCATGTATGGCTTATTCATCATATTTATTATTTGTTTGCCATACTTGTCGGTTTAATAAAGGCTGTTTTCGTATAGACGGTTACTATTTAGACCGCACTCGTGGTTGAACAAAACTGCGTCGTACTATACCGCTCCGGAAATACACTCCGCTTTCCGCGGGTGACCCGTGAGCCTCCTCGGGCATACGCCCTGTGGGGTCTCACTTTGGCCACTAATCCCGCAGGAAGTGGTTTTCTTCCGAGGAGGCTGAAGCGTTGCCCGCGGAAAGCGACTGCCCGGAACGGAAATCAACAAGCACTAACTTCGCATTTTATAGCAAAACGGTCAATAAAAAAGGCATTCATCATTTTTTGATGAATGCCTTTTTTTGTTCCCTTTTCATGAAAACAAGCGGTTTCGTCCATATTAAGAATAAGAGAATATTTTATCATAAAAGGATGTGCTAAATATGGCGCCGCTTATTATTTCTGGTCTTTTTTGGCTTGTAGGTATTTTGGTTATGATTGGTGGACGTATTCTTTACATACAATTGAACCATACGCGTCACCATTTGAAAGAACATGCCGAGTCGGTTAAGCATCAAGACCAATCGAAAAGTTTATATTTAGGTATGGGTGAAAAGGCTCTTAATTTCACACCATGGTATGCAATCCGGCTGTTTTTCATAATTGTGGGCCTTTGTATCATGGCTCTCGGTTTTGTTGCGCTTGGCTTTTATCCAGTCTAGTCCTTGGGTTCAACGATGATTTCGTTCACTTCTTCTTCTTGGATTTTTTCTAACGTAACCGTCAGCATACCCGTTCTATAATGAGCATCTAGCGGTTTGGTTTTAACGGGGGACGGGAGCTGAATGGTGCGTTTAAAGGGTCCTTTTTTGAGTTCTTCTTTGACCATTTGTTTATCGGGAAACTCCATATGGCGCTCGCCTTTTATCACTAAAGACTGGTGATAGACATACATATGCAGATCTTCGGTACTTCGAACACCTGGAACTTGCAGTAAACAAATGACTTGAGTGTCAGATTCGTATAAATTGACGGGCGGCCAATCCTTTGTAAACATATCTTGAAAATCATTTAAGAAATCTTTGCCTAGAAAATCGCTGACTGAACGTCTCCATTCCTTGTATTTTTTGTGTTCGTCCATATTTATTTTCACCTCTCAAAAACATACTATGGGCTTTTATCATATATGTGCGGCATGATAAGATGTTTTTATTAATCCTAATGACGGGGTGGGGGATGGCGATGTTCGAAAATCCTATCTTAATGGTTATTATTATCTTAGTCATTAATATTATCTATGTTTCTTTTTACACGCTTCGGACCATCTTAACTTTGAAAAATTATCGATATGCCGCGGCACTAGTGAGTATGTTTGAGGCATTTGTTTATGTCCTTGGTATCGGTTTGGTCATCAATAATCTCCATCAAATTGAAAATATAGTTGCCTATGCGATTGGCTTTGCCTCCGGTGTTATTGTTGGCATGAAGATTGAAGAAAAGCTGGCGCTTGGTTATATTACGGTGACCGTGATTACGAGTCGAGTTCGAGAGAATTTGGCTGAAGCCTTACGCGAGAGAGGCTATGGCGTTACTGTGTGGACTGCCCATGGCCGACAAGGTGAACGGATGATGATGGAAATTTTAACACCGAGAAAAAATGAATGGAATTTAATTGACAGTGTTAAAGGGCTTGACCCTAATGCCTTTATCGTCTCACATGAGCCCAAAAGTTTTCATGGCGGATTTTGGGTTAAAGCGATTAGAAAGGATATGCGCCCATGAAAAAACCGAACAAAAAAACGTTTTCTGTTGTGGATTTTGGTTCAATTGATCAATGTTTGCAAGCGATGGAAGCCGAAGGTTATCGACCGGTTAGACGGAAAGAAGAGCCGGTGTTCAAGGAAGGAAAACAGGGTCCTGAATATGTTAGGCAGAACATTGCTTATGAAGGCAGATTGATAAAATCCGAACAATGATAATATAAGATGATAAATTGTTCGATTATTATTGACGGTGATACAGGGAATTGTTATGATTAAGGTGTCATAAGGCGAATCGGAAAAATTTTGTTCCTCATATAATCATGGGAATAGGGCCCGGAAGTTTCTACCCAACGACCGTAAATTGTTGGACTATGAGGAGAAGATGTAGCGTTCTGCTTTGTTGTGTGCAAAAAAGCGACCAGCAACCGGATCGTTCGTTTTCTCATCTCATGAGAGACGAATGATCCGGTTTTTTACTTTGGCAGTTTTTGTAAATTTTGTTGCTTTTTATCTTCAAAAATGCATCGTAGTAACCGCTCTGGAAATACATTACGCTTTTGCCCGCAGAAAGCGACTGCCCGGAATGGAAATCGACATAGCATTTACTCGTATTTTACAGTTTTTCTGCATAACAACAATCTTTGATAAAAAAGCCTTTACTTTTTAAGGAATGATGGGGGTGTGTCTATGAATGCTGAAATTGGAGTTATTATGGGAAGCCAGTCGGATTGGGAAACGATGCGGCATTCATGCGAGGTGTTGGATGAGCTAGGGCTTTCATATGAGAAAAAAGTTGTATCAGCCCACCGGACACCTGACTTGATGTTTACTTATGCCGAGGACGCTAGAAGTCGAGGACTTAAAGTGATTATTGCTGGGGCGGGTGGTGCCGCCCATTTACCAGGAATGGTCGCAGCTAAAACGACCTTGCCCGTGATCGGTGTACCTGTTCAATCCAAAGCACTGAATGGCATGGACTCATTACTATCTATTGCACAAATGCCAGGTGGGGTTCCTGTTGCAACGGTTGCGATAGGTCAATCAGGGGCTAAAAACGCTGGATTGTTAGCTGCACAAATTCTTTCAGCTTTTGACTCGCAGCTGGCCAAGCGATTGGATGACTATCGTGAAGGGCTCAGACAGAAGGTTATGGAAGGAAGTGATTTGTGATGGCACCCATTATAACACCGGGACAAACGATTGGCATATTAGGTGGCGGTCAACTCGGCCGGATGATGACGATTTCCGCTAAGGAAATGGGGTATCGTGTCATTGTCCTTGACCCGAAACCAGACGCTCCTTGTGGTCAGGTGGCAGATGAGCAGGTTGTGGCTGCCTATGATGATGCCGCTGCGGTTCAGCAACTTTCAGAAATGACGGATGTTATCACGTATGAATTTGAAAATGTCGATATTAATACAGCGAAGTTCCTTGAGGCTCATGCATACATGCCGCAAGGAAGTGAGCTTTTGGAAATCACGAGTGATCGTCTAAGGGAAAAAGCGACATTAGCGTCCGCTGAAGTGCCTGTCGCTCCTTATGCGGCGGTGAGTACGTCTAAGGATTTAGATGAAGGGTTGCAACTCACGGGGTATCCCGCTGTTCTCAAAACGGCGTCAGGAGGATATGACGGCAAAGGACAATATGTGATTCAGTCAGAGGATGACGCTGAAGCGCTTAGGCACCTTTTGACCGGTGATAGACCGTATGTTCTTGAACAGTGGGTCGCATTCGATAAGGAAATATCGGTCATTGTCACACGGAGTTCTCAAGGGGAGCAAACCATGTTTCCGGTCGGTGAGAACCATCACGAGAATAATATTTTACATCATACTATCGTTCCGGCCAAAGTTGATGATGTGGTGATCGACCAAGCCAAACAGGTGGCCCATCAAGTCGCTGATGCCGTTCAGTTAGTCGGAACTTTGGGAGTCGAAATGTTCGTTCAAGCAGACGGAACGGTCGTTGTTAATGAATTGGCACCACGGCCGCATAATTCCGGTCATTACACGATTGAAGCATGCGAGACATCGCAATTCCGCCAGCATATTCGAGCGATTTGCGGTTGGCCATTAGCATCGACATCCTTATTAAAACCCGCCGTTTCGGTCAACATACTAGGTGAGCATGTAGGCGACGTCTTGGAATCCATTTCGGAGATAGGCGAAGCTAATATCCATTTTTATGGTAAAGATGCAGCGAAACAAGGGCGGAAAATGGGACATGTTACGCTTTTAGCTGATACAACGGATCAAGCATTGAGCACCCTCACTCGTTTAAATATTTGGCCAACATTAGATATGAAGGAGACGACGACATGATTGAGCGTTATACAAGACCGGAAATGGGAGCGATTTGGACCCAAGAAAATCGATATCAAGCGTGGTTAGAAGTCGAAATCACAGCTTGTGAAGCTTGGGCAGAACTCGGGACGATTCCGAAAGAGGATGTTGAAAAGATCAGGGAGAACGCAAGCTTTGATGTCGCTCGGATTGAAGCGATTGAACAAGAAACACGTCATGATGTTGTCGCCTTTACGCGTGCGGTATCCGAAACGCTGGGTGATGAAAAAAAATGGGTCCATTATGGATTAACCTCAACGGATGTTGTTGATACAGCACAAGCTTATGTTCTCAAGCAAGCGAATGAGATTCTTTATAAAGATCTGGAGCAAATGATCGAGATCTTGACAGAGAAAGCCAAGGAACATCAATACACGATAATGATGGGGCGAACACATGGGGTTCATGCTGAACCGACGACTTTTGGCTTGAAGCTCGCATTATGGCGGGAGGAAATGAAACGTAACTTAGAACGGTTCAAACAAGCAGCTGATACGGTCCGTGTTGGTAAACTGTCAGGCGCCGTCGGTACCTATGCTAACATCGATCCGTTCGTGGAATCTTATGTGTGTGACCGACTGGGTCTTGAAGCGGCCCCGGTATCAACGCAAACATTGCAACGGGACCGTCACGCTCATTACATGTCCACACTCGCCTTAATTGCGGCTTCCATTGAGAAATTTGCCGTGGAAATTCGCGGTCTGCAAAAGTCGGAGACTCGTGAAGTCGAAGAGTCGTTTGCTAAGGGACAAAAAGGTTCTTCAGCGATGCCGCATAAACGCAATCCAATCGGTTCCGAAAATATGACAGGTATGGCCCGGGTAATTCGCGGTTACATGACGACGGCTTATGAGAATGTGCCGCTCTGGCATGAACGGGATATCTCTCATTCATCGGCTGAACGGGTTATTTTTCCTGATGCGACGATTGCCCTCAATTATATGCTTAATCGGTTTGGTAGTATCATTAAAAACCTGAAGGTATTCCCTGAAAATATGAAGGCAAATATGCAGAAAACTCACGGTCTTATCTTTTCGCAACGTGTCCTACTCGCACTTATTGACAAAGGATTCAGCCGTGAAGCGGCTTATGACATTGTTCAGCCGCGGGCGATGGAAGCCTGGGAACGACAAGTTTCTTTTAAGCAATTGATTGCAGAGGACAAGGATGTTAAAGCGCAGTTATCGGAAGCAGATATCGAGGCTTGCTTTGATGATACGTATCATTTAAAAAATGTTGATGTGATTTTTGCACGATTGGGTTTGAATGACTAACAGATAGGGGGCGCCCATATGACGGTATCGACATGCCTTTATGAAGGGAAAGCGAAGCGGATTTATCAGACGGATCAAGTGAATGAACTTTTGGTTGAATATAAAGATGATGCGACAGCCTTTAACGGTGAAAAACAGGCGGTGCTTTCCGGAAAGGGGAGGCTGAACAATGAAATCAGCGCTCGACTTTTAGCAAAGCTTCAAGAAGATGGGGTCCCGAACCATTTTATCCGGAAAGTGTCTGACCGCGAACAACTCGTTCAAGCTGTGAAGATTATGCCGCTTGAAGTGGTGGTTCGCAACGTTGCAGCCGGTAGTCTTGCTGGGCGCATCGGTTATGAAGAAGGTGTCAAGCTCAAGCAGCCGATTATTGAATTTTATTATAAGGATGATGACTTAGGCGACCCGTTGCTCAATCGGGATCATATCACTGAATTAGCCATGACTGACTCTGAGACATTGGATGCCATTGAAGAGCAAGCTCTAAAGGTGAACACGATTCTATCAAACTATTTTCTGTCGAAGAACATCCGGCTGATTGATTTCAAACTAGAATTTGGTCATACCGAAACAGCGGGTCAGTTGATTTTGGCTGATGAAGTGTCACCAGATACATGCCGGTTATGGGATGCCAACACAAATGAGAAATTGGATAAAGATGTTTTCAGACGTGATTTGGCTGATCTACCGGAAGTCTATGAACAACTTTTACATCGACTGGGGGATGCGTGATGAAACGAGTCAAAGTCTTCGTAACCTTAAAAGAGGCTGTTTTAGATCCACAAGGGCAGGCCGTACAGCAGTCCCTGCTCAATTTAAATTATAACGAAGTGAAAGATGTTCGGGTTGGTAAATATTTTGAGCTAACTGTCGATGAGACCGAGAATATTGAGTCATCCATTGACGCTATGTGTGATAAGGTTCTCGCAAACACGGTCATTGAAGATTATCGTTATGAGGTTGAGGAGGTCGTTTCCCAGTGAAGACAGCCGTCATTGTTTTTCCTGGTTCGAATTGTGATGCCGATATGTATCACGCGATAACGGATGGTATTGGCCAAGAAGTGGCATTCGTCTGGCACACGGAGCATTCATTGGATGGATTCGATGCTGTGATGATTCCTGGCGGCTTCTCTTATGGCGATTATTTGCGCTCGGGGGCCATTGCGAGTTTTTCTAATATTATGCCGGCTGTCAAACAAGCGGTAGAGGATGGTAAGCCTGTCCTTGGCGTTTGCAATGGTTTTCAAGTCTTGCTGGAAGCAGGGCTGTTGCCCGGTGCGATGATGCGCAATACGGGTTTGAAGTTCATTTGTCGTCCGGTAGATTTAACCGTCAATCATGCTGAAACGATGTTCACATCATCCTATAAAGCCAATGAAACCATCCGCATTCCTGTCGCTCACAATGAAGGTAACTATTATTGTGATCCTGAGACCTTAGAAAAGATGGAAGATAACAAGCAAATTGTTTTTCGTTATAAAAATAACCCTAATGGATCGACGGGTGATATTGCCGGGATTATTAATGAAAAAGGGAATGTGCTAGGGATGATGCCGCACCCTGAACGAGCTGCTGATGCCTTGCTCGGTCATGATCACGGCCTGCGTTTATTCCAATCCGTTCTGCATAATTGGAGGGAACACCATGCCAAAGTTGCACAATGAACCGACCGCTGAAGCAATTAGAGAGCAGCGATTGTATCAAGAGATGGGCGTGACAGACGATGAATTTGAGCTGATTCATCAGTTGCTCGGCCGCGATCCGAATCATACGGAACTTGGGTTATTTTCCGTAATGTGGTCGGAACATTGCAGTTACAAGACATCGAAACCTGTTCTCAAAAAATTTCCGTCCGAAGGTCCACAAGTTCTACAAGGGCCGGGTGAAGGTGCTGGCATCGTTGATATCGGTGACGGGCAAGCGGTCGCTTTCAAAATTGAGAGTCATAACCATCCATCAGCGATTGAACCATACCAAGGCGCAGCCACGGGTGTCGGCGGGATTATCCGTGATGTGTTCTCTATGGGAGCCAAGCCCATTGCGCTATTAAACTCGCTTCGCTTTGGTGACCTGAACAATCAGCACGTGAGATATTTGTTCGATAAGGTCGTTGAAGGTATCGGTGGTTACGGGAACTGCATTGGCATCCCAACAGTTGGCGGGGAAGTTCAGTTTGATGACTGTTATAACGGTAATCCGCTTGTGAACGCCATGTGTGTGGGTTTGATTAGTCATGATGATATTCAGGTCGGTCAAGCGAAGGGCATTGGCAATACGGTGATGTACGTCGGTGCCAGTACCGGCCGGGATGGGATTCATGGTGCGACGTTCGCCTCCGAAGAACTAAGTGAGGAATCAGAGAACAAACGTCCATCTGTCCAAGTCGGGGATCCATTTATGGAAAAGCTTTTACTCGAAGCTTGTCTGGAACTTGTTCACTCTGATGCATTGGTCGGGATTCAAGATATGGGGGCTGCCGGACTGACATCTTCAGCCAGTGAAATGGCGAGCAAAGCCGGAGTGGGTATTGCTATGAATTTAGATGCGGTCCCGCAGCGTGAACAAGGGATGACACCGTACGAAATGATGCTTTCCGAATCACAAGAACGGATGCTGATTGTTGTGGAAAAAGGGCGCGAACATGAGATTCAGAATCTTTTTGCTGGCTGGGATTTGCATGCCGTCTCAGTGGGTGAAGTGATTGAGAATAAAGTTTTCCGTTTGTTTCATGAAGGGGATCAAGTTGCGGAAGTCCCTGTTGATTCATTGGCAGAGGACGCACCGGTTTATCACTTACCGTCGAAGGAGCCTGAATACATTCAGCAAATGGCTAAAGAACCGGCATGGACGCCTAATGAAGATATTAAACTAAAGGATACGCTATTAAGCTTGTTACAGGAACCCACCATTGCTAGTAAAGAGTGGGTCTATGATCAATATGATTACATGGTACAGACGAACACTGTGGTTGCCCCAGGCTCTGATGCTGCTGTCGTTAGAATTCGGGAGACAGATAAAGCATTGGCGCTGACAACAGATTGTAATTCAAAGTATTTGTATTTGCACCCTGAGACCGGTGGAAAAATCGCTGTTGCTGAGGCCGCTCGGAACATAATATGTTCCGGTGGACGCCCGTTGGCGCTGACGGATGGTTTGAATTTTGGGAATCCAGAGAAACCGGAAGTATTCTGGCAGATGGAAACGGCTGCTAACGGCATGAGTTGGGCTTCACTTGCGTTAGATACACCCGTGATCAGCGGTAACGTATCATTATACAATGAATCGGGTGATCAAGCGATTTATCCGACCCCGGTTGTTGGCATGGTCGGTCTCATTAAGCATGTCGATCATATCATGACAACGGCGTTTAAAAACGCTGGAGACCTCATCTACGTTATAGGTGAAGCGGAGCACGAATTTGGCGGTTCGGCGGTTCAGCAGCTCATTAAAGGTGAGATTACTGGCCAGGCGCCATCCATTGATTTAGATGTGGAAGCTCGCAGGCAGAAGCAATTATTAACGGTGATTCAAAACGGCTGGTTAAATAGCGCTCATGATGTTTCTGATGGCGGGCTGGGTGTTGCCGTTGCAGAAAGCCTTATCGACAGTGGGTACGGAGCTGAGCTGACCTTGCAAACGAACCTTGTATCTGAATTGTTTAGTGAAACGCAGTCACGTTTTATGGTCTCGGTTAAACCTGAGTTCAAGGATGCCTTCGAAGTTTATATGGATGATTGGGTTTTCATGGGTCGTGTGACGAATGATGAAGCCCTAGTGATCAAGGATGCGAAACAAAAAACGCAGTTGCAGGTGACCACCAGCGAATTGGGGCAGGCCTGGAAAGGAGCGCTTCCATGCTATATGAACGAGAGCTAAACGAGGAATGTGGCGTATTTGGTATATGGGGACATGAGCATGCGGCACAATTAACATACTATGGATTGCATTCCATGCAGCACCGCGGTCAAGAGGGGGCGGGTATCGCCACAACTGATCAGGAAAACGTTCATTTTCACAAAGGTCTCGGACTCGTTAATGATGTGTTCGATGAACAAACCTTTGATCAATTGCCAGGCCGGTCAGCGATTGGGCACGTTCGGTATGCCACTTACGGTGAAAATAATTACGCGAATGTCCAGCCGCTTGTATTCCGTTCACAAACAGATACCTTGTCATTAGCCCATAACGGTAATCTTGTTAATGCGCATGCGTTGCGTCACCAACTTGAAGCACAGGGAAGTATTTTTCAAACAACTTCTGATACAGAAGTGATTGCCCATCTCATTAAACGCGGGGGTTCCTTACAATTTAAAGAAAAGGTTAAACATGCTCTCTCTATGCTTAAAGGCGCTTATGCCTTTGTCATGTTAACAGAAGATCAGCTCCTAGTTGCGCAGGATCCACATGGGATTCGACCGTTATCCATAGGTCGATTAGGGGATGCTTATGTCGTCGCTTCGGAGACATGCGCGTTTGATCTCATTGGTGCGACATACGAGCGCTCAGTGGAACCTGGGGAAATGTTAGTGATTGATGATGATGGGATTTCTAGCGAAAAGGTATCATCAGCAGGAGAACGGGCAATGTGCAGTATGGAATATATTTATTTCTCTCGTCCTGACAGCAATATTGAGGATATTAATGTCCATTCGGCTCGCAAACGTCTTGGTAAACAATTGGCCGGAGAAGCTCCTATAGAAGCTGATGTCGTTACAGGTGTTCCGGATTCAAGTATTTCCGCTGCGATTGGGTATGCGGAATCCTCAGGCATCCCATATGAACTGGGGTTAATTAAGAATCGCTACGTGGGTCGGACGTTTATTCAGCCTTCTCAAGAATTACGTGAACAAGGCGTTAGAATGAAACTGGCCCCTGTGCATGGGATTGTTAAAGATAAACGGGTAGTTATGGTGGATGATTCCATCGTTCGCGGCACGACAAGCCGTCGTATCGTCAATATGCTCAGAGAAGCCGGAGCTAAAGAGGTCCATGTCAGAATCAGTTCGCCGCCGATTAAGCATCCTTGTTTTTACGGTATTGATACCTCATCAGAAAGTGAACTCATTGCTTCCGAGTTATCCGTGGACGAAATATGTGAAACGATTGGCGCGGATTCGCTTGAGTTTCTCAGTGTTAATGGTATGACGGATGCGGTCGGCAGGGATTCGAGCCAGAGTCAATGCGGCCAATGCTTGGCTTGTTTTACAGGAAAATATCCGACAGAAATCTATCCAGGGACGAAATTGCCGCATGAAAAAGAACTGGTATCCTCAGGAGGCGTGCTATGAGCAAAGCCTACAAACAAGCCGGTGTTGATGTTGAAGCCGGCTACGAATCTGTTAACCGGATGAAGCAACATATTCAGCAAACGATGCGCCCAGAGCTGATGGGAGCGATTGGTGGATTTGGCGGCGCCTTTGATTTATCTGCCCTTAATTACCGTGAACCTGTCCTTGTTTCGGGAACAGATGGAGTTGGGACAAAGTTGAGATTGGCAATACAACTAGAGCGTCATGACACAATTGGTATTGATGCGGTAGCGATGTGTGTCAACGACATTGTAACCCAAGGCGCTGATCCACTATTTTTCCTTGACTATCTTGCATGCGGTCATTTGATTCCGGAAAAAGCGGAAGCGATTGTCAAAGGTGTTACGGACGGTTGTATCGAAGCTGGATGTACACTGGTTGGCGGTGAAACAGCGGAAATGCCCGGGATGTATTCAGGTGAGGATTATGACATTGCTGGTTTTGCTGTCGGCGGTGTGGAAAAATCCAATATGATTACCGGTGCTGATATCGGCTCCGGTGATGTATTAATAGGACTGCCATCAAGCGGTCTGCATAGCAACGGTTTTTCCTTAGTTAGAAAAATCATAGCGGATGGTGATCTTGATTTACAACAGCCGCTTGCTTCTGGTTCTACTTTGGGTGAACACTTGCTAACTCCTACTCGGATTTATGTTCAACCAGTGAAAAAGGTGATGAACCATTTTAATATAAAAGGGATGGCGCATATTACGGGCGGCGGGTTTGAGGAAAATATCCCGCGCATGTTGCCAGATGGTTTAACAGCAACGATTAATCGTGACGCATGGCCGGTTCTTGACATCTTTTCATTCATTGGTGAGCAAGGGTGTTTGTCGGATGAGGATCTATTTGCCACTTTTAATATGGGGATTGGCATGGTGCTTGCTGTTGCCGAGACGGATGCTGATGCCATTATTCAATTGCTGGCTGAACAAGGTGAAGATGCCTATGTGATTGGCAAGGTACAACCAGGTGAAGCGCTTGAATGGTTAGGACGTGATCACGCATGACGCGCTTGGCAGTTTTTGCATCCGGAAATGGAGGCAACTTTGAGGCGATTGCGTCGGCTTGCCATAAAGAACAAATTCAAGCGGAATGCTCGTTACTCATTTGCGATCAACCATCCGCCGGTGTAATTGAACGGGCTCAAAACCTGAACATTCATTATGTCGTGATCGAACCGAAAGATTATGATACAAAGGCAGACTATGAATCAGCGATTTTAGCTCAATTGGAAGCTTACAAGATTGATTGGATCGCTTTGGCGGGGTATATGCGCCTGGTCGGTTCACAGTTATTAACAGCTTATAAACATAGGATTGTGAATATTCATCCTTCACTGCTCCCGGCTTTTCCGGGTCTTAGAGCGATTGATCAAGCGCTTGAGGCAGGTGTGAAGGTGACGGGAGTGACGGTGCATTTTGTCGATGAAGGCATGGATACGGGCTCAATCATCGCACAAGAGCCTGTTACGATTGCTGAGGGCGATGATGCTGAGACATTGGCTGACAAGGTTCACCAGCTTGAACACCGACTATATCCAAAAACTTTAGCTAAGTTGATAAATTAAGGCTATTTTCGTAAACTTTGTTGCCTTTTACCTCGAAATGCGTCGTAGTCACCGCTCCGGAAATACACTACGCTTTCCGCGGGCGACCAGTGAGCCTCCTCATGCCCACAGGATGTGGGTAGGATCAGCGTTGTCACAGGATGTGACGCATTTAGCTGATTATCCTTATTACGCCCTGTGGGGTCTCACTTTGGCCACTAGTCCCGCAGGAGTCTCCGTGTATTTCCTTCACTGGTATTGTGCTTATACAACGAAATAACATTTATTTTGTTTGATTAAATACAAGGCGTTGATTGGGGTGAAGGGCCGTCGAGGTTCGGAACACTTAAACTTAGTGTGTTCCTCAGCGCCGCTTACTCAAGGTGTCTTTACTAGAGTCCTGCAGGAAAAGCAACATCTGAAGATCCCGCAGGAAGTGGTTTTCTTCCGAGGAGGCTGAAGTTGCCCGCGGAAAGCGACTGCCCGGAACGGAAATCAACAAAGCACTTACTTCGTATTTTATAGTTTTTCTGCATAACAACAATCTTTGATAAAACAGCCTAAATTAACAATAAAGGAGTGTTACGAAAATGAAGCAACGGCGAGCAATTGTCAGTGTATCGAATAAGGAAGGGTTAATTCCCTTAGTTGAAGCTTTGGTCAAGCAAGATATTGAAATTATCTCAACAGGGGGGACGAAAAGAGCGATTGAGGCAGCGGGCCTTCCTGTCACCTCAGTTACTGATATGACGGGTTTTCCAGAAATCATGGATGGCCGTGTCAAAACTTTACATCCTAACGTCCATGCTGGTTTATTAGCGGTGCGGGATAATACGACTCATATGTCAGAGTTAGCGGAAAATAATATTACACCGGTCGACTTTGTCATTGTAAACTTATATCCCTTTAAAGAAACGATTGGACAAGCGGATGTCACCTACGAAGAGGCTGTAGAAAATATTGATATCGGCGGGCCGAGCATGTTACGCGCGGCTGCAAAGAATCATGACCATGTGACCGTTGTTTGTGACCCGTCGGACTATGAGACCGTGCAAACAGCTGTGAGTGACAATGGGGGCACGGACGCTGCATTCCGCCGTGAGTTGGCAGCTAAAGTTTTCCGCCATACCGCTGCTTACGATGCGCTTATTGCTGATTATTTAACAGCGCAAACAGGCGAGAAGTATCCCGATCAATTGACCGTCACTTATGAGAAAAACCAAGATTTACGTTATGGGGAAAATCCGCATCAAGACGCATCTTTCTACAAAGAAGTGTTTACAAGTGAGCGCACGATTGCCGGAGCCAAGCAATTACATGGCAAAGCGTTGTCTTATAACAATATTCGCGATGCTGATGCGGCTTTGAATATTGCTAAAGAATATCAGGAGCAACCCGCTGTTGTTGCCGTTAAACATATGAATCCTTGTGGCATTGGCATTGGCGAAACGATTGAAGCCGCCTACCAAAAAGCTTATGAAGCGGATTCGATATCGATTTTCGGGGGTATTGTGGCTGCCAACCGAACCATCGATCAAGCCACAGCAGAGAAACTCCATTCGATTTTCTTAGAGATTGTTATGGCACCTGATTTTACCGATGAAGCGTTAGCCATCTTGCAACAAAAGAAAAACATTCGTTTGTTGAAGGTTGATGTGAGTAAAGATGGGCAGTCAGGCCGGCAGTTAACATCCGTGAGCGGCGGATTGCTTGTTCAAGATACAGACATTCTTGGTTTGGAAGATGTGGAGATCAGTTATCCTACAGATCGCCAGCCGAGTGATGATGAAATGCGGGCCCTTGATGTCGCTTGGAAAGCTGTTAAGCACGTCAAATCGAATGCAATTGTGCTTGCGAAAGATGACCGCACCATTGGTGTTGGCGCAGGGCAAATGAATCGCGTCGGTTCCGCTCAAATAGCGATTGAGCAAGCGGGTGAAGAAGCGGTCGGATCCGTAATGGCCTCCGATGCCTTTTTCCCGATGAATGATACCGTCGAGACCGCAGCTCAAGCTGGCATTACCGCCATCATCCAGCCGGGCGGTTCGATTCGTGATCAAGAATCCATTGATAAAGCAAATGAGTACGGTATTGCTATGATTTTCACGGGAGTTAGGCATTTTAAACACTAAGAAAGGTGTGGCTCTGATGAATGTATTGGTGATCGGAAAGGGTGGGCGTGAACATGCGTTGGCCTGGAAACTCGTTCAGAGTGATCAAGTCGGGACGATTTATGCCGCCCCGGGAAGTGCTGCCATTGCTGAAGTGGCGGTCACGGTTGATATTGCGGAAACGGATGGGGAAGCGTTGGTGGCCTTTGCAAAAGACAAGGCCATTGACCTCACCATCGTTGGTCCTGAACAGCCGCTTGTTGATGGGATGGTTGATCGATTTGAGGCAGAAGGTCTTAAGATTTTTGGGCCCAACCGTCAAGCTGCGGAAATTGAAGGGAGCAAGGCATTTGCGAAATACCTTATGGCCACCTATGATATTCCTACAGCTGACCATCAATCGTTTACTGATTATGACGAAGCCGTTGCTTATGTTGAGGAAAAAGGTGCGCCGATTGTTATCAAGGCTGACGGCTTAGCGTCCGGCAAAGGTGTGACGGTGGCAGCTTCGGTGGCTGAAGCTGTTGACGCACTGACAGAGATTATGAAGGATGCAAGGTTTGGTGCAGCTGGTGATCAAGTGGTCGTAGAGGAATTTTTAGCTGGCGAAGAATTTTCCTTAATGGCGTTCGTGAACGGTGAAAACGTCTACCCGCTTGTGTTATCACAGGATCATAAGCGCGCTTTTTTAGGCGATAAAGGTCCTAATACGGGTGGCATGGGTGCTTATTCACCCGTTCCGCAATTGCCAGATGATGCTTTGCTGACGGCGATGGTGAATATTATGGAACCGACAGCCCGGGCCATGATAGCTGAGGGCCGTCCCTACTGTGGGTTGCTCTATGCTGGCTTAATCTGGACGTCGACAGGTCCGAAAGTGATTGAGTTTAACTGCCGCTTTGGCGATCCGGAAACGCAAGTTGTACTGCCACGGTTGAAGTCGGATCTGCTGCAAGTGATGAATGACGTCTTAAATGGACAAAGCCCCGATCTTGAATGGGACGAGCGGGCTTGTTGTGGCATTGTCCTCGCTTCAGAAGGTTATCCAGGGTCCTATGAAAAAGGAACGCCTCTGCCTAACTTGCATGAAGTTGACACACAAACCCTTATGTTTCACGCCGGAACAAAACAAGTTGATGGCGGCTGGCAAAGTGATGGCGGCCGAATTTTACTCGTGGCGAGTCTTGCTAGCCATCTAGAAGCCGCGATAGATCAAGCTAATCAAGTAATAGAGAGAGTACAATCAGACGGAACGTTTTACCGTGAAGATATTGGTTATCGTGCTTTGAATAAAGCGAAGTATGCATAATTGAGATGGGGGAGATGACTCTCCTTCCTCTTTCTCATTTCATCACCTATTTTTCGTCAAATTTGTTGCTATTTGAGAGAGGAAGATGTGATTTCCGCTCCAGGGTACTCGCTTTCCGCGGGCGGGCGGTGAGCCTCCTCGGCGCTCCGCGCCTGTGGGGTCTCACCTGTCCCGCTTATCCCGCAGGAGTCTCGCACCTTCCGCTCCAATCAACTTTTCGACACTTTAGCTTGCATAATCCTATTAAAAAACAACAATCTTTTAGAGAAGAGCGTAAAACAAAAATATATCAACCCAATATGCTGAAACTTAGAAAAGGTTCTCTAGGATGTCTAAACTTTGGAGATACTTCGTCTCACACCTGACGCCCTTCGATTTGTTCCTCATTTTTTTCATTTATGTTCCTTAAATCCCACTCTTTGTTCCCTATTTTTATGAAATGCTCCCTAACTCAAATTTAATAGCCATTATTCCGATTATTGTACCCTAGCTCATAGTTATGAGCCCTAGCCAATCTTAATTGCTACGTCATCCAAAGAATCGTTCCTTAACAAAATCAAGACTGCCTCTTTTTGAGACAGCCTTCGTTTTGGTGGAAACATTTAATTGATCGAAGCGATATTTTCGTCAGAGACATCTGGGTCAATGGTATTTGTTATACTGTATATGGTATTTGTATAGGTGAGGTCACCTGTGTTGAGCCCTCCGGCTCCGGAACTTGTTTTTGCGGTGCTTTTTGGAGAGATGTTCAAAGTGTCACCGGTGTTCAAAACACCGGCTGTAATACTGTCAACTTTTAATCCATAGATCACAGCAGGCACGGTCATTCCTCCTTATTGAACGCATTTTTAATATCCTATGATGTTCAATGGTAAAAAGGTTGTATGCTTATCTTATTTTTAAGAAAAGGGATCTGTTTTCTCTAAATCACCTATGATTTGCAGGATTTGTGATGAATGATATCTAATTTATGTATATGGAACGTCGATGAATAACGTTCAAGTGACGATTTTAGTGATTTAATGTATAATACGATTAACTATGTTTAAGGGGCGATCATTTGCTTTCTCCTAAACGATTTTGGCAAAATAACGAGCTTAGGGTCCAGACAGCCATTATTGATGGTCAAATGGCCCCGACGATTGTCTTGCAAAATGCAACTTATCTTAATAGCTATATTAATCAGTGGTTAAAGGGCCATATTTGGATCAATCAAGACCGGATTATCTATGTTGGTCAGCATTTGCCTAAAAATACCGATGGGACAGAATTAGTCGATTGTGAAGGCTATTATTTAGTCCCGGGTTACATCGAACCGCATGCCCATCCGTTCCAGCTATATCATCCGGAAACGCTGGCAAAATATGCAGCCGCCGGCGGGACAACGACGCTAATCAGTGATAATATGGTTTTCTTTATGCAGATGTCCGATCAGCAAGCGTTTAATATAATTGAGCGGCTCAATCAATTGCCGACAACGTTTTTCTGGTGGACTCGATTCGATTCTCAGACAGTTATGGAGGCGGATCCGTTCACAAGTGCTCGTGTGGAACAATGGCTCGACCATCCTGACGTTGTTCAAGGCGGTGAATTGACCAGTTGGCCGCAGGTATTACATGGTAATGATGATATACTTGAATGGATGCAATCATCGCGTCTGCGTGGCAAACCGGTTGAGGGCCATCTGCCGGGGGCCTCGGAAAGAACGTTGACACGGATGGAACTGTTGGGCGTTGACTGTGATCACGAGGCGATGACGGGTAAAGAGGCGATAATGCGGCTTCAGTTAGGGCTGACGACCTCGTTGAGATATTCCTCCATCCGTCCGGATTTACCTGATATTTTATTTGAACTCATCGATGGCGGCTTAGATTATTTTGAACATCTCTATATGACGACCGATGGATCCACGCCGTCGTTTTATCGGCAAGGCATCATGAATCGATTAATCGAGATTGCGTTGGAACAAGGGGTTCCGCCAATAGAGGCTTATAAAATGACATCGGCAAATGTAGCTAGACATTATGGAATGGAACGTGTGCTTGGTCACATCGCACCGGGGCGTCTGGCAAATATAAATGTTTTAGAAACGCCAAGTGATCCCACTCCGGTCGCTGTTCTGTCCAAAGGTCAATGGGTTGTCAAAGATCAACAAGTCATTTGGCCGGAAGAAAAACAGATTATGGAAGCCGCGTTGCAGCCGCTGGCATTAAGTTGGGATTTGACACCAGAGCAATTGCATCCAAAATCGTCAAACGTCATTGAGATGGTCAATGCGGTTATTACCCAATATTTTGAACTTGAGGCTTTGCCTGATCGTGATCATTTGCCTGAAGATTTGTCTTACTTAAGTTTGGTTGATAAAAATGGTCAATGGAAGGTCACTACATTTGTGAAAGGGTTTTCAAAATTAGTTTCAGGTTTTGCCAGCAGTTATTCCAATACCGGAGATATCATCCTGATTGGCAAAAATACAAGTGATATGCTGGTGGCTTTCCGGCGGATGAAAGCGATGGGTGGAGGTATGGTGCTGGCTGAAGACGGACATATATTATCACAAGTCCCTTTACCTTTAGCCGGTGGGATGTCATCATTACCGATGGAAGCATTGATGCAACAAGAAGAAGCGCTGACGGAGAAACTGCGTGAACGCGGGTATAACCATGCTGACCCTGTCTATTCACTGCTATTTCTTTCGTCAATCCATCTTCCCTATGTTAGAATCACGCAGCAAGGTTTATACGATGTGATGAACAATAAAATTTTGCTTAAAGCTGAATCATTATAACTTTAAAAGGTTGTGAGTGGATGTCCAGACGTTTACGCCTGATCATTTATACTTTAGCTATGATGTTAATACTGACGGCGTGTAGCGATAGCCAAAAGAAAAATGAGACAAAAGAGCCGGTCAAGTCTGATTCACAAACGCAAAAGGAGGAGCAGGCCCCCCCTCAGGTGACATACCCTTTAACAGGATTACCGGCTGAAGACGAGATCAATCAACGACCAGTTGGAGTGATGATCAATAACCATCCAAAGGCACGGCCTCAATCCGGCTTGACTCAAGCTGATGTCGTTTATGAAGCTTTGGTTGAAGGGAATATCACCCGTTTTCTAGCTATTTTTCAAAGTCACAAACCAGAAACTATTGGCCCTGTACGCAGTGCGCGCCCTTATTTTATTCGATTGTTAAACGGTTATGATGGCTTGTATGTTGCCCATGGCTGGAGTCCGCAGGCTAAAGCGTTATTGCGTGGCGGATCGACACCGTTTCTTCAAGGGTTGTACCATGATGGAACATTGTTTCACCGAGCATCATTCCGAGATGCGCCGCACAACTCATATATATCCTTTGCTAATATCATGAAGGGTGCCGGGGATAAAGATTATCAAATGACACAAGAAGTCAGCCCGTTGTCGTTTATGACGGAAAAGGAGAAGCAAAATATTGATGGTACAAATGTAAAGGGAGTATCGGTTGGATATGATGATGACTATGTTGTCGGATATCAATACGATGAAACGGACGATGCTTTTCACCGTTTAGTCAATGGCCAGCCATCTGTTGACAGGGAGTCCGAAAACCCCGTTACAGCCAAAAATGTCTTGATTATCAGTGCTGATCACCGGTTTATCGACAGCTATCCCCGTCGTGAAATTGATTTGAAATCAGGTGGCCCAGCCTATCTTCTGCAGAACGGTCGACTGCAAAACATTCAATGGAAAAATGTTGACGGCAGGATATTACCATCTAAGAATGGACAAACGCTTAAGCTTGTTCCTGGTCAAACGTGGATCAATATTGTTCCAGAAAAGCGAGGACTTAAACAAGCGGTTACTATTAACGAAGGAGATGGAGCCAATGCAAATTGATAAATTACGGGGCGAGGTTATGGATCAATTATTTGAAGCCATACTGTCTCTAAAAGACGTAGAAGAATGCTATCGCTTTTTTGATGATCTATGTACGATGGGAGAAGTCCAGTCCCTTGCGCAACGTCTTGAAGTGGCGCGGATGCTAATGGAAGATTTCACTTATCACAAGATTGAAGAAGAGACGGGAGCCAGTACGGCGACGATTTCCCGGGTGAAGCGTTGTCTGAATTACGGTAATGATGGCTATCAAATGACGCTCGATCGCGCTAGCGGAAAAATTAAGTAATCCTATTGACTGATATACGATGCGCTCACGGTTAATGTGGGCGTTTTTATTTGTACTTAAAGAAACAACGATGTTCGCTAAGAATGTCATGTCCTGTGATAACGCCGAACTTGCGGGCCCAAGTGTAACTAAAGCTTGGTGATCAGCCAAGTTTTCTTTATCACCTATGCTTGGATTACTTGGAGATGCGAATATGTTATAATCCTTCTGAGAGAATGACCAGGAGGACATGCTAGAATGCATTTATATAAAGAATGGCAACACGTTTTCAAGTTGGATCCGAATAAAGATTTGACTGATGAAGCGTTGGAAGAAATATGTGAATCGGGGACGGATGCGGTTATTGTCGGCGGAACCGATGGTGTGACGTTGGATAACACGCTATATTTGCTTAGACGCATTCGTCAATATGCTTTGGATTGCGCTTTGGAACTATCTAATGTTGAAGCGGTGACACCTGGGTTTGACCTTTATATGATTCCGATGGTGCTTAACGCCCAGCAGACCGAATGGATCGTTGGCAAGCATCATGAGGCTGTTAAGACTTTCGGTGAAACGATGGATTGGGACGAGGTGACCATGGAAGGTTATTGTGTTTTAAATCCTAACAGCAAAGTGGCTGAACGGACAGCTGCCCAGACAGACCAAACCATTGACGACGTTAAAGCATATGCGATGATGGCCGAGAATATGTTACATCTACCCGTTTTCTATTTAGAATATAGTGGCACATATGGTGATGTTGAAACGGTTCAGGCGGCAGGATCCGTTCTACACCAGACACAATTACTCTATGGCGGTGGCATCGACAGCAAGGAAAAAGCTGCGGAGATCGCGCACTATGCAGATACTGTAATTGTTGGCGACGTCATTTATCATGATTTGAAGACAGCCTTAAAGACGGTTCACGCCGTCAAAAAAGTGAAAAATAACTCTTAATGAGGTTGGTGAGGGCTATGCAAGGGATGATCGACGACTTACTCCAGGGACTGAATCCGCAGCAAAAGAAAGCTGTTCAGCACACGGACGGTCCCCTATTGCTTATGGCGGGTGCCGGAAGTGGAAAAACCAGAGTCATCACACATCGAATCGCCTATTTATTGACGGAAAAACAAGTGGCTCCATGGAATGTGTTGGCGATAACATTTACGAACAAAGCTGCGCGTGAGATGAAAGAACGGTTGGGTGACCTGACAGGGCCGTTGGCCGAAGATATTTGGGTGTCGACGTTTCACTCCATGTGTGTTCGGATTTTACGGCGTGATATTGACCGGATAGGTATCAATCGTAACTTCTCTATTTTAGATGCGACGGACCAGAAGTCTGTCCTTAAACAAATTTTAAAAGATCAGAATGTCGATATTAAGAAGTTTCCCCCCCGAAGTATTTTAGGGACGATCAGTTCGGCAAAAAATGAATTAAAGACAGCGAGAGATTTTGCCAAAGATGTCAAAGGACCTTATGAAGAAGTGGTCCGCGATGCCTACAAGGAATATGAAAAACGACTGCTTAAAAATCATGCTTTAGATTTCGATGATTTGATCATGACCACGATTCACCTGTTCAAACGTGTTCCGGAATCATTAGAGTACTATCAACGAAAGTTTCAATATATCCATGTTGATGAGTATCAAGATACGAATCGGGCACAGTATGAATTGGTTAATATGCTGGCCGAACGGTTTGAAAATCTATGTGTTGTTGGTGACTCCGACCAATCGATCTATCGTTGGCGCGGGGCGGATATCCAAAATATTTTGTCTTTCGAAGAAGACTATCCTGATGCGGACACCATCATGCTTGAACAAAACTATCGTTCCACGCAAACGATCTTACAAGCTGCTAACAATGTCATCGATAACAATCCTTCTCGCAAACCGAAAAAATTGTGGACAGATAATGGCGCAGGTGAACAGATTCATTATTATCAAGGAGGAACCGAGCAGGAAGAAGGCCATTTTATATCAGGAAAAATCAGTGAATTGTATCGAGATGGAACGCCTTATAGTGATATGGCTATCCTCTACAGAACGAATGCGCAATCCCGAGTGCTTGAAGAAGTTCTGATGAAATCCAACATTGATTATAAAATGGTCGGCAGTATTAAATTCTATGACCGCAAAGAAATTAAGGATATTTTAGCTTATCTTCGCTTAATAGCGAACCCTGATGACGATATCAGCTTGGCTCGTGTGATTAATGTTCCGAAGCGGGGTGTCGGAGCCACATCCCTTGATAAGTTGGCGGATCATGCGTTAACTCATGATTTATCGCTCATGCAAGCCATAGGGGAAATTGAACAAACGGGTGTTTCCAAACGGGCTCAGAAAACGATGAGTGAATTCGGTGAACAAATTAAAAACTGGACGAGCATGCAAGAGTATTTGTCAGTTACAGATCTTGTTGAAGAAGTGTTGGAAAATACGGGTTATCGGAAGGCGCTGAAGGATGACCAGTCCATTGAAGCACAGAGCCGTTTAGAAAATCTTGACGAGCTGTTATCCGTAACGAAAGAATTTGAAGCGAATAATGAAGATAAGTCACTCATCGCGTTTTTAACTGAATTAGCGTTGGATGCTGATATCAACCAAGATGATGAAGAGGGCCCTGAAGATACCGTTACGATGATGACGCTCCATTCGGCCAAAGGTCTTGAATTTCCAATTGTATTTTTGGCTGGATTGGAAGAAGGTATTTTTCCCCACTTCAGATCCTTAGAAGATGATGAAGAAATGGAAGAAGAGCGTCGTCTGGCTTATGTCGGCATTACGCGTGCGGAACAGCACTTATTTATGACGAACGCCCGGATGCGAACGTTGTACGGAAAAACCAATATGAATCCCGTGTCGCGATTTATCTCTGAGATACCGCAAGATTTGGTTGTGAACCATACTGAACAAGGTGATAGCTTCTTAACCTCAAGAAAGCAGGTACCTGAATTCAGCGGAAATCGCGGGCAGAACCGCGCACCCGAGCGGTCGAAGAAAAATGTCAACGCCCCGGTAGCATGGCAAGTCGGCGATCGGGTTCGTCATAACAAGTGGGGAGAAGGAACGGTGGTCAGTACGAAAGGAAGCGGTGATTCATTGGAGCTTGACATCGCATTTCCTAAACCCACGGGCTTAAAACGATTATTGGCAACGTTCGCTCCGGTTGAAAAAGTAAATGACTGAGATGAGGAGTTGACCGACCGTTGGCTGAACAACATGTAACAGATCGTGCCAAAACGTTGCAGGAACTGCTGAAACAGTATGGTTATGAATATCATACGCTTGATGAGCCAAGCGTGCCGGATGCTGAGTATGATCAACTGATGCAGGAATTATTGCAACTTGAAGAGCAATATCCCGAATTGAAAACACCGGACTCACCAACCCAAAGAGTTGGTGGGGAACCTTTGGATGCTTTTAGAAAGGTCAACCATCGTATTCCAATGCTGAGTCTAGGTAATGCGTTTAACGAACAAGACTTGCGTGACTTTGACCGGCGTGTTAGGCAAGGCGTCGGTGATGATGTGACCTACGTCTGTGAATTAAAGATTGACGGCTTGGCGGTTTCGTTATCTTATGAAGATGGTTTGTTCACATTAGGTGCAACAAGAGGGGATGGAACGGTCGGGGAAGACATCACACATAATCTGAAAACGATTCGTTCCATTCCGCTCCGTTTGAATGAATCCGTTAATCTTGAGGTACGGGGTGAAGCCTTCATGCCGCATCATTCCTTTGAACGATTGAATGATGCGAAGGAAGCGGCAGAGGAGGCACCGTTTGCCAATCCGCGCAATGCCGCTGCGGGCTCTTTACGTCAACTTGATCCAAAGATTGCTGCCAAGCGTCATCTAGATATCTTCTTGTATGCCATAGGTGATAAAGGGGATCATCCAATTCAGTATCACAGTGAAGGACTCGAGTGGTTAGAGTCGCTTGGGCTGAAAACCAATCCTGAATGGCGGCGCTGTGACACGATTGATGACGTCCTTGAGTATATTGAGACTTATACAAGCCAGCGAACAGAATTGCCTTATGAGATTGATGGGATTGTCATAAAAGTCGATGCTTTGGCTCACCAGGAAACATTAGGTTTTACTGCGAAAAGTCCGCGTTGGTCGATCGCTTACAAATTTCCAGCCGAAGAAGTTGTGACGACGTTGACAGACATTGAATTAAGTGTTGGCCGGACCGGTGTCATCACACCAACAGCTGTGCTCAATCCTGTTCGGGTCGCGGGCACGACCGTCCAAAGAGCCTCACTGCACAACGAAGATTTAATCAGGGAAAAAGATATCCGTATCGGTGATGAAGTTGTCATCAAAAAAGCGGGGGATATCATTCCTGAAGTCGTCAACGTATTAGAAGAACGTCGGACAGGCAATGAACAACCTTTCTCGATGCCAGAGGAATGTCCGGAATGTAACAGTGAGCTTGTACGTATTGAAGGTGAAGTTGCGCTAAGATGCATTAACCCGAAGTGCCCCGCTCATATCCGTGAGGGCTTGATTCATTTTGTATCGCGGAATGCCATGGATATTGATGGATTAGGTGAAAAAGTGGTGACACAATTATTTCAAAATGATTTAATTGAAGACGTTGCTGATCTTTATGGGCTTAAATATGAAGATCTGATTCAATTAGAACGCATGGGTGACAAATCCGTGCAAAATTTATTACAAGCTATTGAGACTTCTAAAGATAATTCACTGGAAAAACTGCTTTTTGGCTTAGGCATCAAGTATGTCGGCACAAAAGCTGCCGGAACGTTAGCGAAAACGTTTGAATCCATAGACAACTTAATGAATGCATCGGAAGCCGATTTCCTTGAGGTTGATGAGATCGGGGATAAAATGGCTGATGCTATCTATACGTATTTTCAGAACGATGACGTCCACCAGCTTATCGATGAATTGAAAGAATATGGCGTTAACATGGCCTATAATGGCCCTGTTATTAATCAGGAAGACGTGAATAATTCTGCTTTTGCTGGGAAAACAGTTGTTCTAACAGGAAAATTAGAACAATGGTCACGGCCGGAAGCGAAAGCTAAGATCCTGGAGCTCGGTGGTAAAGTGACTAGCAGTGTCAGTAAAAATACAGATATTCTAGTTGCCGGAGCTGACGCTGGTTCCAAACTTGATAAAGCCCAAGAACTAGGCATTGACATATGGGATGAAGAACGTATGATTGCATCGCTCGAGCAATAGGAGGGGCGAACGTTGATAAAAAAAATGTTAAGTGTGCTCACGGTCGGTACCATGTTAATTTTGACAGGCTGTATGCCATGGTCTGACCCTGACGAACCCGAGGTCGTTAAAGACACACCAAAAGATAAAAACGAAAATGTTACGGTGATCTCGCAGACCAATACGAAAGACTACCGGACGATTCATGCGGATCAACCGGCGGATGCCCGCGGGTATATTGGATATGCTGTATCTAATCGAGTCGATATTGATGAAATTGAAATGGGCTTAAGGCGGTTGTCCAAATCTGTCTATGATCCTGGGAAGTATTTTTTTCAAGCGGGTCAGTACATTAACCAAACACAGCTTGAAAACATGATTAAACGTGAACTGACAGAGAAGCAGAAGAAAAAAGCTAAAAAGAATGATAAAAAAGTTGGGCCCCCTGGTTTTAATCCGCCACTTGGAAAAGGGAAAAATGTCAGAGAACGAAACGAAGCTAATCCTGAGATTCTTAGTAATGTGTTAGAGCAAGATTACCTTGTAAAAGTGAAAGACGGTAAATATAAGCTCGGCGGTATCTCCTTGTCGCTATCTTTCAATGATATTTATCGTGATCATGTTGAAGATGCTGAAGGCAAGTACTACTGGGCAAAGAAAGATTTAGACAATGAGAAAGTGAAACAAAAAGCTAAAGCTTATGCGGAAAAAGCTTTGGATCGCATTCGCGGAATTAAAGGTTTAAAACAAGTACCGGTCTTTATTGGTCTTTATCTTGAGGCCCCTCCTGAGTCCATTGTACCCGGTCAATATTTTGCTAAGTCTTATGTGAAAAAAGGCAGTAATAATATCGATAACTGGAAATCTGTTAACGAGAATCATGTGCTCTTTCCATCTAAAGAAGCGAAAGACGACTATCAGACAGCCAGCCAAAACTTTGGAAAATTTCAAGATGATGTCCAAAATTATTTTCCTAACTCTGTCGGTGTTCATGGATTCGGATTTTATAGAAATAAAGAATTGGACAACTTGACATTTGAGATTAACATTCGCTTTTTTGATAAAACAGAGATTGTGTCGTTTGCCAACTATGTTGGGATGCTACTGAATAAGAAATTTCCGTTTCCTGCGGCGGTACCCGTCCAAGTCTATATTAATTCGGTTAATCGTCCGGAAGCGATTATTACGAAGCAATCGAAGGACGAAAGCGCAAACGTTCACGTATATCAACATTAAAAGGTCTTTGTTAGCAGGAGAGTGGGACAGAAGTATATGAGTCACAGAATCATCCGAACTTGTTTATGAATCCGTTCGGATGATTTGTTTAGAATAGTTATTCCTATCATCGCTTCGTCAAAATCCTTCGCTTGCCGCGGGCACGGCCTCTTTTTTTATAGGCTATTGATGCATAATTGCAGTTCTTATCTGATTCAGTTACAATTGAATATGAAGTTATGAAAACGCTTTATATGGAGGTCATAAGATGGAAGCCTACAAACATGAACCAACATTGGACTATTCCAAAGAAGACAATAAGCAGGCTATGGAAGCAGCACTTAAGCAAGTGGAAGCCGACTTTGGCAAAGATTATGATTTGAAAATTGGCGGCCAGTCGGTTACAACGGATCAGAAGATCACCTCTGTTAATCCGGCGAGAAAAGATCAAGTTGTCGGTTATGTCTCTAAAGCGAATCAAGAGCACGCTGAACAAGCGATGCAAGCAGCACTTAGAGCCTATGAATCTTGGAGAAAGTGGGAACCGCGCCACCGCGCTGAAATTCTATTAAAAGCAGCTGCGATTGTAAAACGCCGGAAGCATGAATTTTCAGCGACCATGGTGCTTGAGGCAGGTAAACCATGGAAAGAAGCTGATGGCGATACTTCTGAAGCCATCGATTTTATGGAATATTATGCCCGGCAAATGATTCGTTTAAGCGAACCACAGGAGATGCTTTCCGAGACAGGCTTTGAGCATAATGAATTGTATTATAAACCTATGGGAGTCGGTATCGTCATCCCGCCTTGGAACTTCCCATTTGCGATTATGTGTGGAACGACTGTCTCTTCTATTGTTACCGGTAATACGGTTCTATTAAAACCCGCCAGTAACACACCTGTCGTTGCCGCAAAACTTTATGAAGTTTTGAAGGAAGCGGGTCTTCCTGATGGCGTCGTTAATTTTGTTCCAGGTAGCGGCAGTGAAGTCGGTGATTATCTTGTGGATCATCCGAAAACGCGCTTTATTAGCTTTACTGGTTCACGGGATGTTGGTACCCGCATTTTTGAACGGGCAGCGAAGGTTCAAGAAGGCCAGCAATGGCTGAAACGCGTTGTTGCCGAAATGGGTGGCAAAGATACAGTTGTGGTTGATAGTGAAGCGGATTTGGATATCGCTGCAGAGTCAATTGTTTACGCCGCTTATGGTTATGCCGGACAAAAATGTTCAGCATGCTCGCGGGCGGTAGTCCATGAAGATGTTTACGATGAAGTTTTACGGAAATCAATTGACCTTGCGAAGGCATTATCCGTTGGCGAGCCGAAAGATGCTAATTATATGGGTCCTGTTATTGATAAAGGGGCATTTGATAAAATCGCGGGCTATATTGAAATCGGTAAAGAAGAAGGCGAGCTTGTTCATGGCGGCAAAGTGGATGACAGCAAAGGCTATTTCGTGGAACCAACGATTTTTTCCGGTCTAAAGCCAAATGACCGTCTCATGCAAGAAGAGATCTTTGGTCCTGTCATTGCCTTTTGTAAAGTGAAAGATTTTGAAGAGGCCATTGAGGTTGCGAATAATACGGATTATGCGCTAACCGGATCCCTTATTTCGAATAACCGTCAGCATATTGCTCGTGCTCATCGTGATTTTGATGTCGGTAACCTCTATATCAACCGTGGTTGTACAGGATCAGTTGTCGGTTATCATCCGTTCGGCGGCTTTAAAATGTCAGGGACGGATGCCAAAGCCGGGAGCCCGGATTATTTGAAAAACTTCCTAGAAGCGAAGACATATACAGAAAGTTATTAAAGTTAGCTCATGATTGAGGCTGTCCTGATTTGAAACAGGACAGCCTCAATTGATGTCTAAGCAACGCTCTTCCTATGATTATTCAACTTTTTGAACTTGAGATAGGGCATTTGTTAATGTTCCGTGTTCTGAAGCATGGGGGCGGTCGTCACCATCACTGTATCCGTCATCAATCATACGATTTCTGTTGAGACAAAGTTTGTTGATTTGAGGTTGAAATAGATCAAACGTTTCAAACCTTTGCTTTAGATGAGGGAAACGCGCTTGATAGTTTTCGATCACGTCTCTGAGTTCTCCCCAAAACTGTTCCTCACGTAATTGCTGATGGCGCTCTAATAGATTCACGAGATACCTGAAGTGACAGATGAATAACCCTGTTATAATGAACTGAGTTAACCCTTCAGGCGTCTCTTGTCTAAGAACTGATTTAAGGTCGTCAGATAAAACCTCTAGCTCCGGAAGGGGTTGGTCACTGACATTCACGTCGTCCACAAAGTCCTTCACAGCGAGCCTGGCAGGCTGATAATCTTTTAAAACAAGTATCGTATTTTGGCCATGTGGTGAAAAAACGGTCCCATACTGATAAAGGAAATGTAATAGTGGCGGCATAATCACCTTAAACATTTGCTTGATCCACTCATCAGCTGATAAGCCTGATTTCTCGATCAGCGTACAGATATATGGCGTTCCGTCTTGGTCTTTGTGCAATAAAGCAGCAAGGGTAATCGGCTGTTCCCCCGCTTCTAAGTAACGATAGATACTCTCCCTCCAAATACATCCGAGCATTTCAAGGTATTGATAGGGAACGCCATCTACCTGGCTAAAATAAGGGTGTTGATAATCAATACTGGCGATTTCACCAGGCAATACCACCTTGCATTCATTGTTCAGAAATGAATCTTGTTCATAAATCCCTTTAATATAGTCGGTAATCTGTGGTGCGATCACCGTTCTTTCACTTGGCAGCCCTCGATAGACTAAGGTATTTAAGATACTCATAGGCAGTTTAACATGGTGTTTGTGTTGATGTGATTGATTCACAAACGTTCGAATGGATTGCTGCGGCAGATAGGCATCGTCGCCTGTCCCAAGGGCGATGATTGCATCCATGGCTATGTCTTCTGGATAGTTTTGAATAATCATATTTTGCCATTGCCATTCATGAACGGGAAGATAGAAATAATTATGAGGTGACCAGCCCCGTTCATGGATGATTTGGTTGAACGACTCAATCGTTGCCGGCGCCAGTTCATGTTCCAAAAGTTCCTCAAATTGAAGATTGTTCACGGACTGGTAGGAGGCACAGGATTTGGAGACGGCGATCCAATAGAGCTGCGTTGTTTTCTGAGCTTCTGGAGCATATTGCCGATAATCATCATAACCAAATCCGATGCGGCCTTTATTATAAGTAATCCACGGATGACCGGTCATTTCGCCTTCCAAATCACTATAGTCCGCATCGACTAATGTCTCGGAAGGCTGTGTCGCTTTATTGGCAATGAAGGCGTCAGCCATAAGGGTATGATTGATCTCCCGGATTAGGTGTCCGGTTGTTTCCGGAGACATACCGATGAGGGGCTGGATGTCGGTCAAAAATTGCACAGTGCTTTTAGCGGATTCCCAGTCCCGGTTTGAATCTTTGACTTCAACACTAGTTTCGACAACATCAAAGCTATCAAATAATCGTTGATAAGCCGAAAATCGGTAGCTTTTACTAGAATCGATTGTTAATAAATAGGTTGTCGTCCCATCTGTATTTTGACTGATCTCATTAGGATGAATGATCGCTTCATACATATATTCAGCCATCATTTTTGCAATAAGCTGCTGGTTAACATGCATCCAAGTCTCTCTAGTCAGATGATGGTGTATGTCTGTTTTCAAGTCCATGTTTATTCGCTCCTTTTTAATGATTGGTTCCGAGTCATCTTGTTGGCGTAAACATTTGAAACGCATGGTTTGCTTCCAAATGAAATGTGTCTCGTCTTGTTAGGTGATTAATGATCACAGCGTTCCGGTAAGCCCCCAGTCCTAAATCAGGTGCACCAACACCATGAGTATGGAGTTCGGCATTTTGTACATAGATATTACCGCTGTTGGCTGCATCTTCAGCTGTAATCCGATAATCCCGGCTGACTTTCAAGCGACCCTGTTGATCCCACATAATCTCATGGGTGACATTGTCTAAAAAATCAGGTAGACGTGCTTGATAGCCTGTCCCGAAGATCACCATATCACTGGTTAATTCATAGGACGTATCTTGCTGCCATTGATGGCAATTCAAGGTATAACGGTTGGTGGTTTTCTCAATATTTTTTACTTCTGTCATAGGCCTTAGCTCAATCTTTGGAGAATGCCCGGCAGCTGAACGTTCGTAAAGTAATTCATATATATCGGCAATAGTTTCCGCACTGATGCCTTTGTACAACCAATCTTGGTTGGGGACAATACGATCCTTTGTCTCCTGAGGTAATTGATAAAAGTAATCGATATAATCGGGTGTAAAGTGTTCGAGCCCAAGTTTTGAGTATTCCATAGGGAAAAATCCTTTGGAACGCGTCAACCATGTCAACGAGTACTGATGGCTGGCTTGATCTTGAAGTAAATCATAAAAAACCTCTGCAGCACTTTGGCCAGACCCGACGACAGTAATCGATTGGGCATAAGAGCAACGATGTTTCTGTGTTAAATAGGATGACGTATGGAAAAGGTCATCGCCCAAATGATCTTGAAACGGGGAAGGTATAGCGGGCTGTGTACCAACCCCGAGTACCACGTTTTTGGCTAGGAAGGAAAACGTCTGTCCACTTTCCTTATTCAAAGCCTGGATGTTATAAATGTTCTCCTTCTTACCTATTGATAACACTTGCCAGCCAAACCGGCAGTTATTTAACTGCCGCGAAACCCATTGACAGTAGTGGTTATATTCCCGGCGCGGAATATGGAATTTTTCATAGAAATAGAATGGATACAGACGGTTGTGTTCCTTTAAGTAATTTAAGAAACTGAATGGATGGGTTGGATCAACCATGGTTACGAGATCGGCCATAAATGGAACTTGAAGTGTCGTCCCCTCAATCAGCATGCCGGAATGCCAATCAAATGTTGACTTCTGTTCTAAAAATAGAGCATCAACGTCATCAATGGTTGATAACAGACTCGCTAATCCTAAATTAAAGGGTCCAACCCCAATCCCTATGACATCATAGATTTGTTGTTCCGAGGACATGTTGCCACCTCCGATAGAATGAATGACGATCACAAACCATGAGTAAAGCTTTTTTGTCAGGTAATTCGATTTCCTGGATAGGTTCGAAACCGCATTTTTGAAAGATATGGATCATTTTCTTATTATGAATGTCAGGTTCACTGACGACCTTATGGGTCTGTTTCCATTTAAATTGGAAGGCTGTCATCGCTCTTAATAGAGGTAAGGAATAACCTTTACCAATATAATGGGGATTTCCTATTAAAAGATGAGTTCCTTGATCGTCATTGCCAGCTGGATAGAAGCCGCGGATAATATCTTGTGCTGCCCAGTAGGATTCCCAATAAGACATAGGAACGCCATCAAGTTCACCGATATACAAAGTTTGATGATGGTCGGACAAAGCGGTCTCTAAGTGTTGCTTATATTGCCAGAGTGGCATGTTTAATTGCCAAAACGGGATCACATGGGTTTCGTTCATCCATCGGTGTAAGCGATGGAGATCTTTGTCCATTGATACTTGTCTAAATGTGATATTCCTTTGAATCGCAGGGTCGAACAGAGTGAATGCATTAGACATTGGCGGTTCTCACCTCATATAATGGGTTGGTGATATCCGTATAAACCGACTGGGTTTCTAACGCACCGACCAACTCATCCATATTATTCAAGCGTGTTAACAGATTACCTTTACTAGGGAGGGTTCGGTTGTTTAATAGACTGGCAATGAGAGACTGTCTCTGTGCTTCATAGCCTTCTAATCCTTTTAGAGTATTGGCCAATGCTTGCAATAGGACGGATTCTTCGCAAACGCCCGATCTCCCAAAGGCATTGATCATGCCTAATAATTGATTGACATAACAGTAGTAACGGAACCGTTCTTCGGCAACATGATCTGGGCACACGGTATCGCTTTTTTCGTTCAAATTGGACAGATGAGTTTGTAAAGTTGAAAATGATGATTCACAAAAGTAATAGCCTTGGTTATCTCGATAATAGAAATGGGCGGGATAGCCTTGTTCCAGCTTGATCAATGAGTTTTGTTGATGGGCTTCCAAAGCGATACCGTATTTCCCAAATAACCAAAGCATGGGTTTAAGGGAGCAATCTAAATACTGCTGAAACCAATCTCGACTCACTTGGGAAGTCGGTCGTCCCTCTTCATTAGCTAAATGCCGAATGATTTCCCCCAATCGATTAGTATCCCGCGTCATATGAGGCTGGGTTAACCCTGCAATAAGTGTGACATTCTTGTCGTCATTATTTTTAAAAGGATTATCCCGTAATATCACTTCAAACCCTGTCTCTTCTTGGTCTTCCGTTTCAATGGTGATGTAGGCAGGGTCCTGGATGATCGAGAATTTTGGATAATGCCGTTTCAAATCGGCGCCAATATAACCTGACATGAGCCGGCTCACTTCAACGCCGCGATCGAGTTCCCACCGTTTATTGACCCGTAATGAATTCGTGATCTGGACATTAAGCGAAAACTTATACATGGCAGACGCTTGTTTGTTATAAACCGTTCTAATGGATGATGTTGCGGTATACGCCTGACCATTGGGACCTAGATATTCAAGCAAACCTTTATCCATTAATTTTTTGACATGAGGTTGCTTCAGTAAAAAGGTTGCTTGAAAAGGATGTGCAGGGATGAGAACGCATGGATTGTCAGTGCCATACTTTTCTTTAAAAGATGGCTGGATGCTTTTATCATTGAGCAGTTGCTCCTTAATCAACTGACTCGCATAAGTTCCTAACGCTGAATCCTCTGCAACGATAGATGCGTCGGCTTTAAAATAATCCAATTGAAAGTGCCCTTTGAGTTCTGGCGCTAAATGGTCTTCATCCATCCCTTGCCGGCTTTTAGGTGTTGGATGCAGTAGGTGTCCAAATATTAAGGATTGTTCTGCTTCGATAAAAGAAAAGTCATGAGCGGTTAGTGCATTTTTTTCTAATAGCCTCTGATCGATAAAGTACTGAATGTTGCGGCAACTGTGAATCACTCTTAAAATCAGTTCATCTTCGCTATCATCACGATTAAAGTAGTTTAATAATTCTTTAGTTAAAAGCGTGACAAGCGTGACGTAATCTAAAGGTGTCCGATCTCCTTTACGGGTCTCCATGTAAATGGGGAAAGCAAAAAGGTGTGCGCCCGTTAGAGACACATATCGAACAGGGATCGTGAGACAGATACCTTGGGACTTTAATGGACATTGCCAGATTTGCTCGATGGGCTGATCAATAGAAAGATAATCAATAGAAACGGTTTGAATCGAACCATGCTCTCTTAAATAGCAATTTAAAAAACTTTGCATGGTTGCCTGTTCAGCCATTGTTTTAGCGGATGTCATCCAACTACCTCCTGATTGATATGAATACTTTGTGCCTGACCTTCAGCAATGATGTCTGAAAGGATGTCCTGTATATCCGATAATGAAGTCATAGGGTTTAGCAACGTTAACTTAAGATAGGTGTCCCCACGTATTTTTGTTTTGGCAATGACGGCTTGTCCTTGAATCAGTAAAAGTTGCTGTATTTGTCGATTGATCATATTAATGTGATCCATCTCATTGGGCATAAATCGAAATACAACAGCATTCAGTTCAGGGAAGTGAGCTAATTCTAAATTTGAGTCATTGTCAATCAGTTCCGCTGTTTGTCTCGCGGTAGAGATCGTTGTCTCAATCATATCTGTCAGTTTCTCAGTTCCTATAAATTTAAGGGTCATAAATAACTTTAGAGCATCAAATCGCCTTGTTGTTTGTGTTGACTTTCCGGCTAAGTTTAAAATACCGTCAAGTTCATCTTCTTCAGGATTCAAATATTCGGCATGATGCTTCATATATTTAAATAAATGACGATCGCGTAAGAGAAAGGCCCCACAACTGATGGGTTGATAGAACCACTTATGAAAATCCACAGCAATCGAATCTGCTTGTTCAATGCCAGTTAACACATCATTATACTGGTCGCTTAACATCACTCCGCCCCCGTAAGCAGCATCAACATGGAGCCATATATCATAGGCCTGTGCCATGTCATGCAAGTCTTGGAGCGGATCAATACTACCAAAATCGGTTGTTCCTGCCGTTGCAACAATCGCAAAGGGGTTTAAGTTATTTTGCCGCAGATATTGTAAGGTGTTCAAAGCTTCGCCTATATCCATGCGATTCGCATCATCGGTCGGAATGGGAATCACCGCATTTTCTCCAAGGCCTAATTGTGCCGCCGCTTGTTTGATGGTGAAATGGGCATGCTCTGAGCATAAAATTCTTAACGTATGGGCTTCGTAAGGTAGCCCCTCTTCATGCCCATTAATACCAAAATGACTTTGGACATAAAGGTTTCGCGCCAGTAAAAGTCCTGTATAGTTTGATTGGGTCCCACCGCTCGTGAAGGCACCGTCGGGTTGTTGATCGTATCCAAACTGATGACAGAGCCATTGGATCATACTTACTTCAAGATTAGTGGCGGCACCGCTTTGATCCCATGAATCCATGGATTGATTAAGGGCACTGATCAGTACTTCAGCAGCCAGAGCTGGAATCAATGGCGGGCAATGGAGGTGGGCAACACATTTCGGATGTGACACATTAATGGTATGGTTTAATACGTTATTAAAGGTTTCATCTAAGACGTCCTGCCAGCTTGCATTTGTCGAGAAATCCATGGATCGGTTAATGTCTTGATGAACGTCATGACGGCTTTTCCCGCTATACGTTTGTCTTGAAGCATGATTAAGTAAAGTCTCGATTGATTGGTTCATCATCGTTTGATACTGAGAGAATCCTTCATTTTGCCCTAAAAATAATGGATCAAAGGTATCGACAGGTTGGTTCATGCATTATCTCTCCTTCACGTTGAACGACTGAACGGCTGTGTTAAAGGCATCCTCAAAGATCATTAAGATATCATGGGCTTGTTCATCAGTTAGAATGAGAGGGGGTAATAACCGTATAGTGGCACCGAATCGGCCCCCGACTTCTAGAATGAGTCCTCGCTCAAAACAGGCCCTTTGTATCGCACTCGCTAATTCTGGTAATGGCGGATAAGCTCCAGAAGAGGAGGGGTATTTTTTGGGATTGACGATCTCGATACCAATCATTAATCCTCGTCCGCGAACGTCACCAATATGTGGGTCCTGATCCTGCAACTGTTGGAGCCCTTTTTGAACTTGATGACCGATCGAATCGACATGATCTGGAATGCCGTTATCGGCTATGAACTTGATTGTTTCGGTACCCGCTGCCATAGCTAACTGGTTACCTCGAAAGGTCCCAATATGTGCCCCGGGTTCCCAGGTATCAAGCGAGTTGTCATAGATCATGACGGATAATGGTAGACTACCGCCAATCGCTTTGGATAAGACGAGAATGTCAGGTTCGATATCAGCATGTTCAAAAGCAAACATTTTTCCTGTCCGACCGATACCCGTCTGAATTTCATCAATGATTAATGGGATTTGGCGTTCCTTAGTGATTCGCCGGATCTCTTTTAACCATCTTGTTGAAGCGGGTATTGAACCTCCTTCTCCTTGAACGATTTCCACAATCATGGCGGCCGGTGGTAAAACGCCGCTTTCCGGATCATCCAGCAATTGTTCGATGTAATGAAGACCTAAATCTTCCCCAGTTTCTCCGCCAATGCCAAATGGGCACCGGTAGTCGTATGGGTAAGGCAAGAAGTGAACATGCGGGATGAGGCCATTGACCTTTTCCTTTGGTGCTAACGCGCCGCTTATACTCATCGTCCCATGCGTTGAACCATGGTACCCACCTTGAAAAGCGAGAAGACTGCTGTTGCCCGTTGCTGTTTTCGCAATTTTCAATGCTGCTTCTACCGCATCAGCTCCTGTTGGGCCGCAAAAATGGATGCGACCATTTGCTTGTAAGCGGGCAGGAAGATGGTGAAACAATTCATCAACGAATCGCTCTTTGACCGGTGTCGTGAGATCCAGTGTATGTAATGGCAGCTGGGAATTCAGCGTATCTTGCATCGCATCTATAGTCACTGGATGATTATGGCCGAGGGCCAGTGTGCCAGCACCGGCGAGACAGTCATAATAGGTTTTATTGTCGATATCTTTTACAAAAATCCCTTGAGCTTCTTTAATGGCTACAGGCAGACGCTGTGGATAAGAGCGTGCGCTTGATTCTCTTAAATTTTGTTGGCTGAGAAAGTCAGCATTTGTTTGGATTGTTTGAGTGGTCATTGGATAGCCTCCTTTTGAGAATGAGAATTATTATCAAATAACTAACCAAACACTAATTGAAAATGATTATCATCGTCAACATATTTTCTTAAATAAGATCTAAAGTCCTAAAGCGATTAATATGGGTCAAACCTTCTTCCTAGACGTGTCCTCAGTTGCTTACACACCAATGGATTTGGTATTATCAATATATTGCACAGTCTTATGTCCTCTGGAGGTGACACAAGTGGCAGAGATTTCAAAAGAACAGGTTCGGCATGTGGCGCATTTAGCGCGTCTATCTTTTTCAGAAGAGGAAGTTGAAACATTCACTAAAGATCTTGGTGACATCATTGGTTTTGCCGAACAGTTGAATGAATTAGATACTGACAATGTTGAGCCGACAACACATGTTTTGGATTTGAAGAATGTTCTACGCGACGATCAAGCTCGTGAATGGTTAACGAGAGATGAGGCATTAAAGAATGCACCAGACCAGCAGAATGGTCAGGTGAAGGTTCCGCCGGTATTGAACCAAGATTAGTGATAAAAGGAGGGATTGCGGTTGTCTCTATTTGAACAAGGTATAGGCCAATTAAAGAGCCAGTTACATAATAAAGAAATATCCGTCAGTGAATTGATTGATGATGTGTATAAAAATATCGAAGCGACGGATGATCACATTCATGCTTTCTTAGCACTGAATAAAGAAGCAGCCAAAGAACAAGCTAAGCAATTGGATCAGCAGCAGGATGCAAGTGCAGCAGCATTGTTCGGACTGCCGATCGGCATTAAAGACAACATGTCAACGAAAGATTTGCGCACGACATGTGCGAGCCAATTACTGGGGAATTTTGACCCCCTCTATGATGCAACCGTTATTAATAAGATCAAGGAACAACAAGGGATCGTCGTTGGTAAATTAAATATGGATGAGTTTGCGATGGGATCTTCGAATGAAAATTCCGGTTTTGAACCGACGCGGAATCCATGGGATTTAGAACGTGTACCTGGAGGATCTAGCGGTGGTTCAGCGGCATCGGTTGCAGCGGGACAAGTTCCGTTTGCCTTAGGTTCGGATACAGGGGGGTCCATTAGACAACCTGCTGCGTTCTGTGGCGTTGTCGGCATGAAACCGACTTACGGGCGGGTTTCCCGTTTCGGTCTCGTCGCATTTGCTTCCTCATTTGACCAAATCGGACCGATTTCTCGTTCGGTTGAGGATAACGCGCATCTTATGAATACAATTGCTGGCCGTGACAAATATGATTCAACATCCGCCGATGTCGATGTACCAGATTATACCCAAGCGATTACCGGAGACGTTAAAGGTCTTAAGATTGCCGTTCCGAAAGAATATTTTGGTGAAGGTGTATCTGAGGGTGTTAAGGAACAAGTCAAAGCAGCGCTTCGTCAGCTTGAGAAGCTCGGTGCAACCTGGGAAGAGGTTTCTCTCCCACACTCTGATTATGCAGTAGCTGCTTATTATATTTTGGCGTCATCTGAAGCATCAGCCAATCTAGCTCGCTTTGACGGGGTACGCTACGGTGTTCGTGCGCAAACCGAAGACATGATTGATATGTACAAGCAAACGCGCAGTGAAGGTTTCGGTGCTGAAGTTAAGCGTAGGATTATGCTAGGAACCTTCGCGTTAAGTTCAGGTTATTATGATGCTTACTATAAGAAAGCGCAAAAAGTGCGGACGTTAATCAAGCAAGACTTTGAAAAGGTGTTTGAAGACTATGATGTTATCATCGGACCGACAACACCGACAACGGCATTTAAGATTGGCGAAAAAATTGATGACCCACTTACAATGTATGCCAATGACATTTTGACGATCCCGGTTAATTTAGCTGGCGTTCCTGCCATCAGTGTGCCATGCGGATTGTCAGACGGTCTGCCTGTTGGTTTGCAAATCATTGGCAAACCTTTCGATGAGTCGTCGGTTTATCGTACGGCACACGCTTATGAACAAGCTGCGGATTTGAACTTGGCACCTGATTTAAAAGGGGTGACAAAATAGATGAACTTTGAAACAATTATTGGTCTCGAAGTCCACGTTGAATTAAAGACGGATACAAAAATCTTCTGTGACTGTTCAACCGAATTTGGCGCACCGCCCAACACTAATGTGTGCCCCATTTGTCTTGGACATCCAGGTGTCTTACCTGTACTGAACCACCAAGCGGTTGAATTCGCGATGCGGGCCGCCACGGCTTTGAATTGTGAGATCGCAACGGATACGAAGTTTGACCGTAAAAACTATTTCTATCCGGATAACCCGAAAGCTTATCAAATCTCGCAATTTGATAAGCCGATTGGTGAAAACGGCTCAATCGAAATAGAAGTCGATGGCTATAAGAAAAACATCGGGATTACACGTCTGCATCTTGAAGAGGATGCGGGTAAGCTGACACACGCTGAAGACGGATCGCTCGTTGATTTCAACCGTGTCGGTACACCGCTGATTGAGATTGTGTCCGAACCTGATGTCCGCACGCCGAAAGAGGCGCACGCTTATTTAGAAAAGTTGAAGGCCATTATGCAGTACACTGGTGTGTCCGACTGTAAAATGGAAGAAGGTTCCCTGCGTTGTGATGCTAACTTGTCTCTACGTCCACTGGGACAGGATGAGTTTGGAACGAAAACGGAATTGAAAAACTTGAACTCCTTTACGCACGTTGAAAAAGGACTTGAGCATGAGGAAAAACGTCAGGAAGAAGTGTTACGTTCCGGTGGCGTGATTGAACAAGAAACCCGTCGCTATGATGAGGGTTCCAAGAAAACCATTCTCATGCGTGTGAAAGAGGGTTCAGATGATTATCGTTATTTCCCTGAACCTGACCTCGTTAAGCTGTATATTGATGAGGATTGGAAGGCGAAAATTAAAGGTCAAATTCCTGAAATGCCTGATGCCCGCCAGGAACGTTACATTCATCAACTGGGACTACCTGAATACGATGCCATGGTCTTGACGCAGTCGATCAAAATGTCCGATTTCTTTGATGCTACCGTCAACAATGGAGCTGACGTTAAGTTAGCGTCTAACTGGCTCATGGGCGAGGTGTCCTCTTATCTGAACGATGAATATAAAGAAATTGATGAGGTCGCACTGACGCCGGAATCGCTTGCTAAACTGATTAAGCTGATTGACGCCGGGACAATTTCTTCGAAGATCGCCAAAAAAGTGTTCAAAGATTTAATGACCAAGGGTGGCGATCCTGAGAAAATCGTTGAAGAGAAAGGTCTTATGCAAATCTCTGATGAAGGTCAGTTACGCGACATTATTACACCTATTTTGAACGATAATGAACAGTCCATCACTGACTATAAAAATGGTAAAGACCGTGCTCTCGGCTTCCTAGTCGGACAAGTTATGAAAGCAACTAAAGGTAAAGGCAATCCACAGATGGTGAATAAAATCATCATTGAGGAAATGGATAAACGGTAATGAAGAATGAAAAACACCTGCCCTATAGAAGTTGGGGCAGGTGTTTTGCTTGTTCAGGTAAGAGCGCTCAATTTTTGAACGGAGCGCTCACATTTTGGCCCTCCTTGTCCTAAGATAAAATCCACAACATCAGATTCCTCAAACTAATCATAATCAATTAAAACGCTGTATTGACAAAAGTCAGAACTATCAATATAATTTGGATCGATCAATCAAAATTGAAATATAAGGAATGAAATGCCATCTACCACAGTTTTCTTATTACTATCAAACTGACATTTGTTGAAGACGATCAAGCGGATGGTGTTGTGTTTACGAATTTCACAGAAGTTGCTTTACGGATTTTAGGTTTGTCCATGGAGTCATCTGATGAAATGGAATGACCTCCATCCGAATATTAAGTGGCGGTTTGTCGTTGACTTTTGTTCTATAACGGCTAGTACGATGATTATCCCTTATTTGGCCATCTATTTTTCGGGGAAAGTCGGCGCGACGTTAACTGGAATATTATTCGTCATTGTCATTATGTCCGGTGTCATAGGAAGTTTTGTTGGCGGTTATCTGTCAGATCTGATAGGTAGAAAAAAGATTATGTTGATGTCAGAATTGATCGTAGCGCTAACTTTTTATGTGATTGCGATGCTCAATTCACCTTGGTTTGAGTTCCCCTATGTGACAGCAGGGATCTTCGTGATTAATATGTTTTTTTCCGGCTGCTTTCATCCAGTAGTTATGGCATTGATCTTAGATAGTAGTACCTCGGCATCGAGAGAGGGTATTTTTCGAATCAATTATTGGATCAGTAATTTGGCCATTGCGGTTGGCAGTCTTGTCGGAGGTTTCCTTTTCTCGAACCATCACTTTTTGTTGTTCTTAATCATCGCAACGGTTAGTTTATTATCGTCTGTCATCACAGCTTTGTTCTTAACAGAAGAGTACCATCCGTCAGCCACTAAGGAAGTAACTTCACAATCGGAAGACAAGCAAACCTATTCCTTAAAAGCATTGCTCAGGCAATATGGTGGTATTTTTAAAGATCGTGTATTTTTGTTTTTTATACTAGGCGGTTTATTGGTAACGGCACTTGAATCTCAGTTGACTAATTATATCGGTGTCCGGTTATCAAAAGATATGGGAGAAACGGCATTGTTTGCTTTCGGTCATATGGAGTGGTCATTAGATGGGACAGAACTACTGGGAGTTTTAAAAAGTGAGAATACCATTTTGGTTGTGGTCGGTACGTTTTTAATCACTAAAGTAACGAAACGCTTGTCCCATCATAGCAAGTTATTAGGCGGTGGAATGATGTTTGTCATCGGTTATGTTGCGCTGTCGATGTTTCATCATCCGTTGATCCTCATTGGAGTTATGCTGTTAGCGACATGTGGAGAACTTATTTATGTGCCCGTTGAACAAGCAATTATGGGGGATATCGTTCCCGATGATTCGCGGAGTACATATATGGCCTTTCAACAAATGGCACTAATGATCAGTGAAATCATCGCAGGATTATTTATTACTTTAGGAAGTTTCCTGACAGCGGGTATGATGTCGTTAATACTATTTATCATGGGAATGCTAGGAGTGTTCAATTTCTATATCATGCTTCGTAAAAAGGCAGGAAGGGACACAGCTGAAGTGCATAATGTGGGGTAAATAACTATATTTGGTAAAAATTGAATTGGTATTTGTCATTTTGAAACCTATCGACTATAATAAGAACGTTATGGAATTAATTCGCCTCTTGATCCTTGGAGGCTTTTTTTAATCATATTTATTTGCAGTGGACATGTCTTGCATGCTCATTCATATAATAAATAAGTGTATGCATCCATTAGCATGCACTTGATGGCTTGGCGCTGCCAAGTTTTCTTAATTGAGGTGGATACAATGAAACGTGCACGATTGATATATAACCCGACATCAGGACGCGAAGCGATGCGAAAAAATGTTGCGTATATTTTAGATCGGCTTGAAAATGCGGGATTTGAAGCGTCAGCTCATGCGACTAAAGGTGAAGGGGATGCAACGGTAGCAGCAAGTCAGGCTGTAGAAAGCCATTTTGACCTTGTTGTCGCTGCTGGTGGTGATGGTACTATTAATGAAGTCGTTAATGGATTGGCTGAACAACCTCATCGCCCCACTTTTGGTATCTTGCCGATGGGGACAACGAATGACTTTGCCCGTGCCATCAATATGCCACGTGATATTGTCCGTGCATGCGACGTCCTATGCGAAGGGGTATCAATGCCGATTGATGTCGGCAAGGTGAATGACAAATACTTTATTAATATATCCGGTGGCGGCAAGTTAACAGAATTAACTTATGATGTCCCGAGTAAGCTAAAGACGATGCTCGGTCAGTTAGCTTACTATCTTAAAGGGATGGAAATGCTGCCATCTATAAAACCGACAAGGGTTCGGATTGAATATGATGGGCGACTTGTTGAAGATGATATCATGCTCTTTTTAATTTCTAATACCAACTCGGTCGGTGGTTTTGAAAAATTAGCGCCCGATGCCAAAATGAATGATGGTATGTTTGATTTACTAATCCTTAGAAAGATGAATCTTGCGGAGTTCGTTCGCTTGGCCCGCCTGGCGCTTCGTGGTGAGCACTTGCAGGATTCAAAAGTTATTTACGCTAAGGCTAATCGGATCAAAGTTTACAGTGAAGAAACGATGCAGCTCAATATTGATGGCGAACATGGTGGCGATCTACCGGGAAACTTTGTGAACTTATATCATCACTTGCAAATGATTGTTCCGAGTGATACGGCTTATACCCATACGCGCCACCTTGGCCAAATTCAATCCGTATAAAAATGTGGTGGTACGATGACCGAAACCAAACAACATCCTGTTCATGAACAGGATCGGTTGACAGTGACATTCAACGACTTATCATCAGACGGTGCTGGCGTTGCTAAAGTTCACGGTTATACGCTATTTGTTCCCGGAGCACTGCCCGAGGAGCAAGCTGAAGTCGAAGTGACGAAGACGAAAAAACAATACGGCTTTGCAAAATTAATCAAAACATTGTCAGCCAGTGATAGGCGGGTGGATCCGCCTTGTGAGTTGTATGATCGGTGTGGCGGCTGTCAGCTTCAACATTTGTCTTATGAAGGACAACTCGATTTTAAACGAAAACAAGTGCAAGATGCGATGACGAGAATTGGTGGTTTGACGGATGTTGATGTCAACCCGACGCTCGGGATGGATCATCCTTGGACTTACCGCAATAAAGCTTCAGTGCCAGTAGCCAAACGCGATGGTGAGTTTATCGCCGGTTTTTACCAAAAACGGTCACATCATATCATTGATATGGATCACTGTTTGATCCAAAGTGAAGATAATGATGAAGTGATTCAAGAAGCGAAACGGATTGCCAAAGATTGCGGGATTGAACCTTATAATGAAGAGACCCATAAAGGGATTCTCCGTCATATTGTTACAAGGACAGGGAACCAAACCGGCGAAATTATGGTGGTGCTTGTCACGAAGACTAAGGAATTACCGTTTCGTAAGCGGTTTTTAAAGGAACTGCCGCAAAAATTTCCGGGCATTAAATCGATTGCTCATAACATCAATCCCAAACGCACAAACACTATTTTCGGTGATGAAACACGGACTTTGTGGGGGCGCGATTTAATCTACGACAACATTGGGGATATCAAGTTCGCGATTTCACCACGGTCGTTTTATCAAGTCAATCCTGAACAGACTAAAGTCCTGTATGATAAGGCTATGGAGCTGGCGGAGCTAAACGGTGAAGAAACGGTTATTGACGCATACTGCGGGATTGGTACCATTTCACTCTTCTTAGCTCAAAAAGCGGGGCAGGTCTATGGCGTTGAAGTTGTCCCAGAAGCGATTGATGACGCGCGGGCCAACGCCGAGCTGAACGATTTGGATAATGTCTCCTTTGAAGTTGGACAAGCTGAAGACGTGATCCCGCGATGGTACAAAGACAAAGGGATTCAAGCGGATGTCATCATCGTCGACCCGCCGCGCAAAGGCTGCGATGAAGCCTTACTCCAGACCATGATTGATATGCAACCCAAACGTGTGGTGTATGTTTCATGCAACCCAGCGACACTAGCACGTGACCTGCGAATCCTTGAAGAAGGCGGTTTTAAGACGCAGGAAGTCCAACCTGTTGATCAGTTTCCGCAAACGACGCATGTTGAATGTGTATCGCAATTAGTGTTGAAATAGGTCAATAATATTTATTCGAATGAAAAATCATAACGTAATAAACGGAGCTTCAAGTCTTTAGCCATCCGGCGACTTGAAGTTTTTTTATTTTTAATATTAATTGCAGACGAATTTCTGCAGATGAGGTGTTCATCGACATACATATGTCACATTTTTTTCTATTTAGTGTTAAAAGTCATGTCAACGTAGCCGTTATTAATAATAGAGACGGATGAATAAACGTTGGAGGTCAAAGACATGATCAAAGCATTTTTTAGAAAAAATAACTATTCAGTGGACCAAGCAGATAAATTGGCGATCAATCAAGACTTTGAAGGTGTCATTGATGTTGAAAAAGATAGTGATCTCGCTAAGCAATTAAGAATGATTGATTTAACACAAGAAGATCTTACTGTGCTCAAAAATTTCCAACCCCTTGTTCAAGAGAATATTGATCAAATCGTTGATCAATTTTATAAAAATCTTGAACATGAAACATCATTAACACAAATTATAGAGGATCATAGCTCGATAGACCGCTTAAAGCAAACGCTAACCACTCATATTCAAGAAATGTTTAATGGCAAGATTGATCGAACCTTTGTAGCTAATCGTATACGGATTGCTCATGTTCATGTGAAGATTGGACTGAAGCCAAAATGGTACATGTGTGCATTTCAAGATCTCCTACTTTCTCTTATGAGAATTATGGAAAATACTATTGTTGATTATGAGGTATATATCAAGGCTGTAAAAGCGACTACGAAGATTTTAAATATCGAACAACAGCTTGTTTTGGAGGCCTTTGATGATGAAACTGAGCGACTAAGAAATGAACAAGAAGAGCAGCAAAATCAATTGCACAGACAAATGAATCAAACAGCGGAAGAATTGGCGGCCGTTTCCGAGCAGACGAGCGCATCTGTTCAAGAGTTAACGTCTCAATCGGAACATATTGTTAATGAATCAAAGAAAGGGACTCAAATTTCGCAACAAGTCGAAGATCAATCGTCGGAAGGCAAACAGCAACTCGAGTTGCAGCAACAACAAATGAATGACATTCAACAGAAAACAAAACAAATTTCAGCTGAGATGGAACAATTGAAAGACATCTCAAAAGAAATTGATAACATTGTTCATATAGTAACGAACATTGCGGAGAAAACGAATATGCTAGCGTTAAATGCGTCGATTGAATCAGCTAGAGCCGGCGAACATGGAAAAGGTTTTGCGGTGGTTGCTGAAGAGGTCAGAAAGCTTGCGGAACAAACCAAAGACTCGGTTTCTAATGTTACTGAATTAATCCAAACAACGAATGAGCAAATCAATAATATATCCACCAATATGCTAGATATTGACCAATTAATGTCTAAGAGTACCGATAACATGGAAGAAATTAATCAATTTTTTGATGCGATCGTTACGGCTATGTCAGAAAACAGGGCATATAACACTAGCATTGAGCAAGAACTCGAAAGCTTAACCCAAGTGATCGAAGAAATGAACCGCGCCATGTCACAAGTCGCTTCTTCAGCCAGCCAACTAGGTCAGGGGACTGAATAAAGACTGGCGTTTCAAATTGATTTAATAGGTGACGGTCACGTATGGATGGATGCGTTATCAAAGCGTAACCTAACGACGCATACATACGATGAAGCCTTAGTTAAAACACTGATAATGAGCATTCGTCAAGAGTATCTACCAGCCCTTAAAACAATGTATGACGAACTATCAAAGGAATGAGAACATGTTTGGTATACTCGAGCGAGACATTGACTATATCATGAAGGCATTAGAAATGTTTGACGAAATTGAATCGGCATTGATCTTTGGCAGCCGCGCCATGGGGAATTATAAAAAAGGGTCGGATATCGACATGGCGATATCGGGCCAATTAGTTACAAGAGAAACCATAGCAAAGTTAAGTGATTTGCTAGGTGAACAATACCCAATCCCCTATTTTTTTGACATCCTCCATTTAGAAGCTATTAATAATGAACAACTTTTGGAACAAATCCAAACATTTGGGATTGAAGTGTATCGCAAAGGAAGCTAATCACCCTTTAATTAAAGACAATTTATGCTAAAATTGATGTAATAACAGAAAAAAGGTGGGTGATGGAACGAATGACAGAAGAAGACACAGTGTTATCCATTGATAATTTACGAATGAGCTATGGGGCGGAGCAGGTGCTAAAAGGGATTGACCTTGATGTTTATCGGGGCCAAGTCATTGGTTATATCGGTCCAAACGGAGCGGGGAAAAGCACCACTGTTAAGTTGATGTTAGGACTTGTGGAAGGGTATTCAGGTCAAGTGAAAGTCTTTGGTGAGGACATATCGAATGGTGATGTGAGCTATAAGGCTAAGATTGGCTATGTGCCTGAAACAGCAGACATTTATGATAATCTCACAGCGAGTGAGTATTTAACGTTTGTCGGTGATTTGTACGGCATGGATAGTGACCAGGTTGATGACAAGGCTCAGAAACTCATGGCTCAATTTGAACTAGAGAACGTTTATCATACGAGAATATCATCCTATTCTAAAGGGATGCGGCAAAAACTATTAATCATCTCAAGTCTATTACATAACCCAGATCTATTATTTTTAGATGAGCCCATCAGTGGCTTAGATGCCAATAGTGTGATGGTTGTCAAAGAAATTTTGGCTCAGCTGGCGGCACAAGGCAAAACAATTTTTTATTCATCGCATATCATGGATGTCGTCGAGAAGATCAGTGATCGCATTATCTTATTGAACGACGGACAAATTATGGCGGATGGTACTTTTGAAGAATTAAAAGAACAAAACAAGGAAGGTACATTGGAAGAGATTTTTAATCAATTGACGGGCTTCGATGAGCACGAGGATATCGCGCGTGATTTCGTGTCGATCGTGCAGGAGAGGTGACATTATGAAAAATTTCAGGACGCTGCAATGTTTGGATCCCTTCAAAGGTTTATTTGAAAAGTTTGGGGTGGACTACAACGTGATGAGAAGGATCCTACAGGTGAAGTTACTGATGGATCAGCGCCGGGTGCCAACGATTTTCAGTCAGTCAGCGAAAAAATCTGAGGATGCCACGAAAGATAAAAATCACTTTTTGAGATCCCTTTGGATGTACGCCCTTCTGGGTATCTTTTTAATCCCATTTATCCTCTTAGGAGACAATTATGTCTTTCAGATGAGCATTGTGTTTGCAGTGATGATGTTTATTGTCATGACCTCGATGATTTCTGATTTCTCATCAGTATTATTAGATATCAGAGATAAAAATATTTTACATACCAAACCGGTGAACCAACGAACGATTAGTTTTGCGAAAACGATACATATTTTCATATACATGTTTTTTCTAACCGCTTCGATTACGGCGCTGCCGCTCATCGTTGGTTTAGCCAACCACGGATTTCTCTTTTTTTTCATCTTCTTAGTCGGTATCATCTTGCTTGATTTGTTAATTGTATTCTTAACTGCTTTGATCTACTTTTTAATTTTAAAATTTTTTGATGGCGAGAAACTAAAGGATATCATTAACTACGTTCAAATTGGCCTGTCTCTCGCAATGATTGTCGGCTACCAGTTGGTTGCGCGCGCCTTTGAGTTCGTGGACTTCCAATTCGTGTTTGATCCGAAATGGTGGCAATTTTTGATTCCGCCTGTCTGGTATGGAGCCTTATTTGAATGGCTGTTGCACGGTGAGGCCAACTTATATTTTGGAGCCTTTTCGATGCTGGCGGTGATTGTTCCTCTCCTATCAATTGTGGTCTATATTAAGTTAATGCCCGCCTTTGAAAAAAATCTGCAAAAATTATCAGACCATGGTGGCGCGAGTAACAAAGCTCGCAGGAGAGGCAAGCTGTCTTTAGCAAATTTGGCTTGTACGGATAAAGAGGAGCGGGCGTTTTTTCGCTTTGCGAGTCACATGATGAAAAATGAGCGGGAATTTAAACTTAAGGTTTATCCATCATTAGGCTTTTCGGTGATATTTCCCTTTATCTTTCTGTTTAGTCAGTTGCGAATGCAGACCTTTGCAGAACTAGCTGCAAGCAAATGGTATCTATCGATTTATTTTTGCATGATTATGATTCCAACTGTTGTCATGATGCTGAAGCATTCTGGAAAATATAAAGGAGCATGGATTTTTAAAACCGCGCCTGTTAACGATCCGACACCGATCTTTAAAGGCACGTTGAAGGCCTTTTTGGTTAAATTGTTTTTGCCGATTGATGTTGTGTTGAGTATCTCATATATATTGATATTCGGATGGCGGATCATTCCTGAACTGATCATTGTTTTGTTAAGTTCTTTTCTATTTACAGTGATTTGTTATAAATTTATTGGAGGGTCACTGCCGTTTTCGAAGCCTTTTGATGCTGTGGAACAAAATGGGATCAAACTAATCCCATTTTTTATCATCATCGGTCTTTTTATTGTGGTCCATATTATAAGTTCGATGATTCCGTTCGGCGCATATGGATACATTGTCATTTTATTGCTGGCGAATGGGATTGTTTGGAGAACAGCATTCAAAGTTTCTTGGGAAAGCGTGTAGGAGTTAATTAATTTCAGAAAAATAATGCAATTTATATCATTCTCCTTTTTGACTCATATTCATGTTATAATAGTATAAATAGGGTCATCTAAAAGGTCTAAACCTTATAATTATTATTGATGGACTTGCACGTGAAAGTGCAAGTCCTTTTAGGATAGAGCTTGGTGATAAAAAGGAGTTATTTAATGGATCAATTACATTCCTTCGGCTGGTACGCTGGCCGTGTTGCACCACATCTCCCCAAGAAAGCGTTCAAACCCGCTGCAGGAAGGCTCTGGGGTGGGTTAGCCTATCTTATTGTTTCCCTCTGTGGACTACTTGCCATTGGTTTATTACATTTAAATCCATGGATCAATCTTGTCATTTCTATCGTATTGGGTTCGAGCTTTGCGGCCATGGGATTTCTAGGCCATGAAATTCTACATGGTGCGGTTGTTCGAAAACCTTGGCTTCGTAATGTGCTTGGGGCCGTTGCCTTTTGGCCGTTAAGCACAGGCCCCAGACTTTGGAGAAGATGGCATAATCGGGGCCATCACGTTCATACACAGGATGAGAAGAACGACCCTGATTCTTGGCCAAGTATGGAGGATTTTGCTAACCAGCCGCTGATCCGTTTGATCTATCGATTACCTTTTCCGATTCGTTCGCTGTTTAGTTTCATCTCATTGGCCATGACTTTCTCTTTCCATTCTTTCAGGATGTTTCTCCACTATATTAAAGATTTTAAGCAAGAGAATCAGCGTGCGGTTTGGATGCAGCTCATTCTTCCCTGGACGACTTGGATTGGTTTAATGTTCTTGATCGGTCCTGTAGACTGGCTGTTTGCTTATTTGCTTCCTGTACTCATTGCCAATATGATTGTGATGGGTTATATCTCAACCAATCATCGTTTGAACCCACTTGTGTCCGTCAATGACCCACTAGCCAATAGTTTGTCAGTGACGGTGCCAAAATGGATCGATGTGCTTCACTTTAATTTTTCACATCACACAGAACATCACCTTTTTCCAGGTATGAACTCGAAGTATTACCCGATGGTTAAGCAGCATATAAAAGCGATGTGGCCTGAGCGCTATCATGAAATGTCATTATTAAGAGCGCTAAAAGTGCTATGGCAGACGCCCAGACTGTATTACCAGCAGAATGAATTAGTTGATCCTCATCAGGGACACCTATATGGGTCATTGGGTAACGGTCTTGATCCAACGAATATTCATTATCGAGAAGAAAATGTTAAAGGGGAAAGCCCTGAATCAAAAAATGAGTCGCTTGATTCTCCCGATCAGAAAAAGAAGACAGAATGATAAGAGAGAGGCTTGACAATCTTTTATAAAAAATAACAATGATAGTAGGAGTTTTATGAGAAATGAAGAATGATGCTCAACATCAAAATCGTAAAAATATTTATCCAGGCCAAGAGGTCGACATTGTTCTAAAAAAGGATCAGCGGACAGGAAAAATGACCCGCGGTGTTGTTAAGGATATCCTGACAAATTCTGGTCAACACCCGCATGGCATCAAAGTACGCTTAGAAGATGGACAGGTTGGCCGGGTCAAAACAATCATTGGGTCTGATGATTAATGGTTATTCCCTCCAAATTTAATGGAGGGTGATTGATTTAAGGGGTTTCGGCGTCATCACCGAGGCGATCTAAATTTTCTTGGACACCTGATCGGTTCTCATTGTTCTTAAGAGCATCATCCATAGTATGGATCCGATCAAGAATCGCCTCATCCATCATGATATGGATATCTTGATGATCATTGATTTGGTCGCTGATCGTGCTACGAATGTCAGCCTTGAACTTGTTTGTTATGGAATGATGGGTGTTAATGCCAATCAGGACATTGGCGTCAGTGACAATCACACGGGCGGATTTAACATTGTCCATATTCGACACACGTTTCTCAATTTGCTGGGCTGCATGCGTGTCAAAATCATTGGCATCGAGATGGTTATCTCTCGTATTGTTATCCACACCGGTATCTTCATTTAATGGGTTGTCGGTGTTATTTTTTTCGGTGTTATAACCAATTTGACGGATATTATTATTGTTGGCGCCGATCTCACTGTCGTTAGTGGTGGTTCCATTACAGCCCGTAAGGTTTATACTAAGAAGGAAAGCTGCAGCTAGTGATCCGATTTGCTTTTTCATATTCAACCTCCTTTTACCATTAGGATGGCTAAAAAGGGTTAAAATTACACATGATTGGGTTTAGAGTTATATAGTAGACATTTAGGAAGCAGAACAAAAAGGAGAATATTCATGACAGACACTTGGTCAATAATGGTGACTATGAAGCCATTTTTGCAGAGCGCCTGGGCTAGCTCAGGATTTCAGACACCCACGACCATTCAGGAGAAGGTAGCCCCTTTAGTCCTAGAAGGGCACGATATTATCGGTGAATCACCAACGGGAACAGGTAAGACTGTGGCTTATTTACTGCCGCTATTGCAACAGGTTGACCCGGATAAAAAGGCGGTTCAAGTCATTGTTTTAGCACCATCCCGAGAACTGGTTATGCAAATTTTCGACGTCGTGCAACAGTGGACCAAGGGCAGCGACATTCATGGGGCGGCTTTGATTGGTGGTGCTAATATCAAAAGGCAGCAGGAAAAATTAAAGAAACATCCTAAGATTGTCGTCGGAACGCCAGGGCGGATTCATGAATTGATTAAGTTAAAAAAATTGAAGATGCATGAAGTTAGAACGATGGTATTAGACGAAGGGGACCAGCTGCTCGTTCCCGAACATATGGATACGATCAGAAGTATTAGTAAAACAACACTTAAAGATCGGCAAACGTTAGTGTTTTCGGCGACCTTACCTCAAAGCACGGAAGAAAAAGCAAAGGAACTGATGCATGAACCGGAATTAATAAGGATTCAGAGGGATGACAAATTGCCGTCTAAGGTGGACCATATTTATTTTGTCTGTGATGACCCGAGGGACAAAATTGATGTCCTTCGTAAGCTGGTGAAGGCCGAGCCATTAAAGGCACTTACTTTTGTCAAAGACCTTGGGGACATTTCGATGATAGCTGCTAAGCTTGAGTATAAAGGTGTTCCCTTAGGTGTACTGAATAGTGATTCGACGAAACAAGATCGTGAGGCGGCAATTAAACAGTTTCGCGCCGGGGAATACCCGCTTCTCTTGGCAACAGATGTCGCGGCTAGAGGATTGGATATCAAAGATCTCACTCATGTCATCCACTTTAATCTTCCGAAGCATGCTGATCAGTACACTCATCGGTCCGGACGCACAGGAAGAGCTGGAGAGTCAGGAACGGTTATTTCGATTGTAACCAAAAAAGAAGAACGTGACTTGAAGAGAATGTCGCGTGAGTTAGGGATTACGGTTCACAAAAAGATCTTATTTAAGGGACAAATCGAGGATGAAAAGATGAAAAATAAACCTCATAAGTAATACTTTAAAACGCCACAAAATCCAATGGGTTTTGTGGCGTTTTTTAAGTCGCAAAGCGCTCAATTTAATTTAATGAACAACATAGTTTGCAAGTGCTTTTTGAACATCGTAAATGTTATCATCTTTTCGGAACTCTTTGGCGATCGGTTCTGATGTGCCGGCAATCTAAATTTTGAGTTCGGCATCAAGATCAAATGTACCAGCGGTTTCAACACTAAAATGAGTAATGCTTTGATAAGGAATAGAATGATAATCAACTTTTTTGCCTCGGACACCTTGTTTATCAATCATAATTAATCGCTTGTTGGTAAAAATCATTAGGTCACGAATGATCTTATAAGCGTGCTGAATCTCTTCATTATTGGTAATGATAGGTGCCAATTCTCTCTCAACCTCTTCGGCATCAACTTTTGATGCGTTGCCCATTAACCCATCTAGCCATCCCATCTAAATGCCTCCCTCAAAACAATACTTATTTTACGTTATGCAAGGTTCTTCAAATGTATTTTCTAATCAATCCGTTCAACTTCCCAAGCGTCATTAACATATAAGCCAATGACGGTAGCGTTAGGATACAGGTTTTGCAATGTTTGCATATTTTGCTTGGTTTGATCGACCTTTTTGTCTTTTGAAATAGGGTTGCCGGCACAATCGGCATGTCCAATCAACGCAATCAGTTCCGAACCATGCGCATTAAGTGATACTTCAATTTTAGCTTTAACCGTATCGAGTTGTTCAGAATTCGCCTCTAGTAAAACTTTATTAGGTCCTGCTTCGGTAATTGAATCGACGTAATCTACATTATAATGCGTTTTAATCCAATGAATAACGGGCTCTTGGACGCGACCATCCATACAGTTGATTGCTGCTGCAAAGGTTCCTTCTGCCATCGTTATGACCTCCATTAACGTTTAATAAATTTTTGTTTTGACCATTTTCCGCCAGGCAGTGGCAAGTTCTGGAATATCCATAATCCTGCGGAGGGATGCTTGATCGTCCCTCTGATGAAAATAAATATCGTTGATGTCGGCAATCGAAAGTTGGTCTGCTGATTCTAACAGCTGCATGTTTACATTGGGTTCAACCCAGCCTTCTTCAATCACCCGCAAATAAAAACCGGTAAACCCAGTATCCTCCATCAATTTTGGTAGATGTTTTAATTTGTGTTTGGCTCCGACTTTATAACAGGGTTTACGCGGCTGTGATACTTGTACGACCGCTTCTCCCAATTGATAAATATCACCAACTCGAATGGCACTTTCTTCCGCCTGTCCTAAAGTCACATTTTCCCCAAACGCGCCATACTCGAAAGCTAGACGATGTTCATTTTTCCAATAGGTGTAGTTGGGCTCGCAATAAACACAAACGGCTTTATCAGGTCCACCATGGTTTTTGCGGTCGGCTTGTCCATCGCCTACAAAGTTTTCGTTTCCAAGATATAGCGCTTCATGAATGGGATTTTTATTGATTCCTGTCCGAATCGTTTGATTTTGGAACGCCATGTCTGCTGGTTTTCCAACATGAAGAGCGGCGATTGGATAGCTAACATCTGCCATCATGACCCCTCCAGAGATTATCTATTAACTATATTTTACGATATTCATACGGTTTGTAAAGAGGGGATACATAAGAACGGTTGTTTTGGTTTGAATTAGACATGAGATGATATTGGCTGGTTGACTAACTTGTATATACTCATTAAACTATTTAATAAATTTGTATAATAAAATATAAATGAAATGTAAGTGAATAAATAGGAGGCGCCACGATGTTAGGAAAGTTATTGAAAAGGAAGTCGGAGCCGGTTGAGGAGATGCTGGTTTCCCCAGTTAATGGACAATCCGTTGATATAGGTGAAGTTCCGGATCCGACTTTTTCTGAAAAAATGATGGGTGACGGTATTGCTATTAAGCCTGAGGAAGGCAAAGTTGTGGCACCGATCGATAGTGAAGTTGTCCAAGTGTTTCCAACTAAACACGCCGTTGGTTTGAAAACCCGTTCCGGCGTTGAGTTATTGATTCATATTGGACTTGAAACCGTTTCGATGGATGGAGAAGGCTTTGAGGCTCATGTTAAGCAAGGGCAAAGAATCAAATCTGGAGACGCACTTATCTCTTTTGACTTAAATTTAGTAGCGGAGAAAGCAGCTGATACAGTCATACCGGTCATTATCACTAATGTTGATCAGGTTGATATTCTGAATCAGCAAATTGACAAGAACGTTCAAGCAGGGCAAACGGCTGTGATGACCGTGAAAGCACAAGGATAGACCGTCGATACGAATGAAGACCATGAACAGATAGACTTGGTGACTTCAAGCACATTGTCGTCGTCAAAAATTTTTTGGGGGATCTGACCCTTGAATTCACATACGTGAAAGATGGGGCAGCTCCTTAACTATTCGGAACGTGAACGCGCCATTTCAATCAAATGCCAGTATTCATGATTGATTGCTGCTGCATTTTTCCGCAGCCTGACTTGTTTGAAACCTGCCTTTTGATAGCACTTAATAGCCCCCTTATTGAAATCAAAAACCCCTAGTGTGACCTCACTTAATTTTAAGTTATCAAAGGCGACCTCCAGTATCTTTTGGATCATTTGCTCGCCAACGCCTTTTCCTCTGTAAGCTGGATCTCCGACTAAGACGCGTCCAATACGTGCTGTTTGCTGCGTTCGGTCAATTTTGACTAAAGATATGTGCCCGATGATTTCTTTAGTGTTAGCATCAACAACCTTATAAATAAATGCATTGGCACCCGGATGATTGGCGTCAGCAATATAGGCATGTAACTGCTCATCATCAAGCGGATATGTGAAGCTGGGTCCGGCCCACTGCAATAGGAATTCGGGTGATGTGACCCAGTTGATTAAATGATCAAAGTCGTTTCTTGTGAAATATTGAAGTTCGATCATATAGCATCACCTGTTTATTTTAGTTATATATAAAACTAACAGAGGTGCTAAAAAAATGAAATCGCATAAGGGTCCGACTCTTAAGTGAGTTGCTATACAATATGTTAAGGATTTGTTAAAATATTTAGACTGCCAGTAAATGTTGAGCGAGTTTCGAATAGGGCGTGAATGAGGCATGTTTAATTTACCTGTTGATGTAAGAAAGTTGTTGTTAACCCGGGGAATGCGAAGTTTTTGGCAAGGAATGATGGTTGTTGATCTTACCTTATATCTTGCCGCTTTGGAATGGTCAGGAAAAGCTATTGGTGTTGTGTTAACGCTATCATCCATTGTGGGCGCCCTTTTAATTATTTTGGTTGGTATTATGAGTGATCGTTTGGGTCGTAAACCTTTTCTGCTTATAAGTGAAACCTTAACCTTAGTCAGTGCTGTCGGTGCGTGTGTGACAATCAATCCGATCTTTCTAGCACTGGCGATTATCTTTGCTAATTTCGGGCGCGGTCAAACAGGGACAGCGGGGCCGTTTGCTCCTGCAGAACAGGCTTGGCTCGCGCGGTTAGTTCCGTTTTCTGTGCGGGGCAAGGTTTTTTCATATAATAATGCGATCGGTTTTTTCGGTATGGGAATCGGTGCGTTAATGGGTGGTTTGCCGGCTTTTATGCAAAACTATATGTCTGAGGCCATATCTTATCGCCCCATTTTTGGGGTGGTTGTCCTGATATCAATGGCTAATCTACTGATTATTACAACACTAAAAGAACCAGAAAAAGAAGTGGAAGACAAAGATCAGATACCGGCCAATCAAGCAGAATATATTCAAATGCAAAAAGAAACAACAAAGAAGGAAAACAAGCAATTGGCTAAATTAGCATTTGTCAATGCGATTAATGGAACGGGCATTGGATTAATTGGGCCGTTAATGGCCTACTGGTTTTCAGTTAAGTACGGTGTTGGGACGGCTCAGGTTGGCGTGACCATTTCTCTTTCATTCATATTAACCAGTTTTGCATCTTTGTTAACGGGCCGACTGACGGAAAAGTTGGGGATGATCAAGTCCGTTGTTTGGTTGCGTCTCATCGGTTTTTTTCTCTTAATACTCTTGCCGTTCTCGCCGTTTTTTTGGTTGGCGTCCGTTCTGTATATTATAAGAAACGCCATGAATCGTGGTACGCAGGGGGCAAGGCAAGCTGTCAGTGCCAGTATCACTCGTGACAGGCGCAGGGGATTATCAACCAGTATCAGCGCATTTTCGATGCGGATGCCGGCTTCAGCGGGCCCAACGATTTCAGGAGCGTTAATCGAGTCAGGGTTACTCGCTTGGCCATTCATGATTGCTGGCGGTCTGCAACTCGGTTATGTCTTTCTATACGGATATTTCTTTAAGGGGTTTGATAAGATCCAATTTCAGCAGAAAACAGCACGAACGGAGACATAATAAAACCGATGAAGAGGGGGGCTTTTATGACGTTTCCTGTAAAAGGAGTCGATATGGATGGAGAAACGCGGTGTAAACATTATGCGACTGAAAAGGATATCATCGCGATTCGTATGGGCTGCTGTAATGTGTATTATGCCTGCTATAAATGTCACGAGGAAATGGCTGACCATGCGGCAATGCCGGTTTCGAAAGATGATTTTGACCAGCCGCATGTTTTTTGCGGCCATTGTCAAAGCGAATGGACGGTTCGTGAATACTTGAACAGCGGTTATCGTTGTCCAAAGTGTCATGCACTTTTTAATGAAGGATGCCGGCTGCATTATGACCTATATTTTGAAAGAATTAATAACGAATAACAAAGGTGGGAATCGTCATGGACTTCGCAATGCGGTTAGCCGAAGAACGGATGAGACACTCGATAGACAAAGGAGATTTTGACCATCTGCCTGGAAAGGGACAGCCATTACCAGATGATGATATGTCAGGGGTTCCTGAAGATTTAAGAATGGGATATAAAATCCTTAAGAATGCCGGCGCGGTTCCTGAAGAAGTTCAATTAAAAAAAGACATGGCAACCCTTGAACAGCTGATTGCGTGTACAGAGGATGACGCAGAGAAGACGCAATTAAGAAAGCAATGGAATCAACAAAGCATTCGCTTTAATCAACTAATAGAAAAGAAGCAAATGCGAGGGAACGCCTCGTTTCGCAAATATCGAAGTAAAATTCATAATAAAATGGGCCTATAAGAAGGTGAAGTAACATGGCAACATTAATATTAGCCTCATCATCACCGCGGCGGCGGGAGTTGATTCATACGTTAGGTCTCGATGTTCACATCATAGAAAATGATGTAGATGAAACCATTTCAGAACATCTTTCTCCTGCCTCCGTTGCCAAGACATTAGCACTTAGAAAAGCGCGTCAAGCCTACGAAGATTGGCCGGACAAAGATGCAGGGGCAGTTGTGATTGGTTCAGATACTGTTGTTGCGTTAGATGACCAAATCTTGGGGAAACCGGCTGATGATACGGATGCGTGCCATATGATCGGCCAATTGGCTGGACGCAAGCATGAAGTTTATACGGCCATTGCTGTCATCCGCTTAGATGACGGGAAAGAATATGTGAGTCATCTGAAAACAGACGTGTATATGAAGCCGTTGAGCCCAGAGCGAATTAAACGCTATGTGGCGACGGGTGAATCGATGGACAAAGCAGGGGCTTATGGGATTCAAGGCCTCGGATCTATTCTTGTTGACCGGATTGATGGTGATTACTTTAATGTCGTCGGACTCCCTTTATCTTTACTAGTTGAATTACTGAAGATGTTTGACATAGACGTGTTATAAGTCGTCTATGTCGTTTCTAATTTCGCCTCAGGGGCCGGAGCCTCATTTCGGTCATCTTCATACTTCTCTAACCAGAAATCAATAAGACCAAGGCCATCAATTAAGTCAATATCCAGTGAATCGGCATAGTCTCGAGCACGCTTATTAAACGCACTTGTTGTCACGATAAACCCTCTATTTGCACCGGATTTGACCATATTGGAATGCAGGATGGCGATCGGCCTATAATCTACATCCCGCTGCTGGCATTTAACTTGCCCTAGGTATAATTCACCGTCACGATGATGCTCAATATCGACACCGAAGTCACCGGTCCGAGGTGTTAAATAAGCTTCCCCACCAAATCGTTGTTCCATAATGTTGGCAACAAAATCTTCGAACTCATGAGGCTCCTGCTTTAAAAATAAGTCTGTACTTACTTGAAAGGCTTCATCTCCATCATGATTAATTTCTTTAGGAAAATTAAACCGGTAATACAGGCCCATGGCTAGGGTTTGTTTGAGTTTCATTTGCTGCCTGATATCGTCAGCTAATTGGATTTCAGCCTCATCAATCTTCCGTTTGGTTAACCACAAATGCCCTAACCCAATGAATATGAGGACAAAGGTACTTGTAATCAGAATGTCCATATCAAACACGCCTCTCATTGATTTATTTCTTATTATTCCACACGTTCACCTTATTCATAAGCAGATGATTTGGGTGGGGCATTCGTTAGTGGTTAAACTAGAAATAGCCCAAATTAAAAATATGTTTTGACGACTTGGGTAAAAGGTAATACATTGTATGACTTCATTTTCTTAAGAGGTGATTTTAAATGGGTAAAAAGATTGCTGTATTAATGACAAGTTTGTTTGAGGACTCTGAATATACTGAGCCGGCCAAAGCTTATGAAGATGCCGGCCATGAACTGACGATTATTGAGAAGGAAAAGGGTAATATCGTAGAAGGCAAACAAGGCGAAGCTAAAGAAACGGTCGATGCTGCGATTGATGATGTTCATCCAGCTGATTTTGACGCTTTACTATTACCAGGTGGATTTTCTCCCGACATTCTCCGGGCTGATGACCGTTTTGTCCAATTTGCTAAGGCATTTATGGATGATAAAAAACCTGTGTTTGCGATCTGTCATGGTCCACAGCTTTTAATTACAGCGAAAGCTTTAGAAGGCCGTTCAGCGACTGGATTTACGTCCATTAAGGTTGATATGGAATACGCTGGCGTTAATTATAAGGATCAAGAAGTTGTCGTCTGTTGCAATCAACTTGTGACAAGTCGGACGCCAGACGATATACCGGCATTTAATCGCGAGTCACTAAAAATTCTTGAAGGCTAATGGATTCATTCTACGTCCCTCGGTTGACCGGGGGACGTTTTCTTTATTGACATGAAATCAGTTTGTCGTTATATTACGATTACAAGAGGAAAAATTTAAGAAAATGAATGAAAAATGGAGACTGATCAATTGTTTAATAGAAGTCGCTGGTTTCGTATTGCTATTGGGATTATTTTGTTTCTTGTTATTATTTTCTTGCTAGATAAGACAAGTTATATTTTACGGCCTCTAAAAGTATTAATCTCGACCTTATTTTTGCCATTTTTTATAGCGGGCATTTTGTTTTACCTTTTCCGTCCCATACAGGTTTTTTTAGAAAAACGATCTGTACCAAAGAAGTTATCTATTCTTATTGTGTTTCTTGCGATCATAGCTGTGTTATCCGTGTTTGTAGGTATAGCAGGACCTATTATCCAAGAGCAATTTACACGCCTCATTAATAATTTTCCTGACATGGTTTCAAAAATTGAAGAAGGCATTACATACTGGCAAAACAACCAACAAGAATTCCCGACTTACGTGAATGACTTCATCGATCAAACGACCAATCAAATTAAGTCGATTCTCATGAACACAGGTACGGTTATGATCAACTTTTTCAGTTCGTTATTCGGATTGGTATTAGTTTTGGTGATTGTTCCGTTTATTTTATTTTACATGCTGAATGATAAGGATCATTTTTTGCCGTCTGTGCTTAAGTTTTTTCCGGAAAGTAGTCGCGATGATGTGGCTTCAATTTTGAAAGACATGGATTCAACACTGGCAAAATATATCCAAGGGCAATTAATTGTCAGCACTTGTGTCGGCGTTTTGTTGCTTATAGGTTATTCAATCCTTGGTCTGCATTATTCACTCGTCTTGTCCCTCTTCGGCATGATGACGAATGTCATTCCATTTATTGGTCCTTATATTGCTGTCGTCCCAGCGATCATCGTAGCTTTGTTTCAAGATCCATTTATGGTGATATACGTTGTCATTATAATGTTGGTGGCCCAACAAATTGAAAGCAATTTTATTTCACCGAATGTTGTCGGGAAAGCCTTGGATATCCATCCGTTGACGATTATTTGTTTAGTATTGGCTGCCGGGAATTTTGCTGGGATTATGGCCGTTGTTTTAGCGATTCCGACTTATGCGGTGACTAAAGTGTTCGTGATCCATATCTATAAATTGTGGAAGACACAATCGAAGAAACAGACTTAGAGAAATAACCATCCCCAGACCATAAGGGGATGGTTATTCTTTGCTAGTTATGAAGATGTTTTGAGCAATGCTTGCAAAATCCCCCTATTCGTTTCCTCGTTTTTTCGAACAGCCTTTTGTGTTTTAGGATGGAACACCTCTCCACCCAAGATAGGCCATTCACCACATACGTCAAAACCACTGACATTATAATTTTTAACAAGACTTGTTAGTAATGCTAACAATCCGGTCATTGTCATTTTGCCTTGATCCCAGTTGGTGGCGGCATATGTCTGATCCATAACATCTTTATCAAGACTGATATATATGTGTTCCGATGGGATATTGGCCATAATAGCATTGATTCTTTCAGGTGTAATGCGTTCATTAGGATATAAAGAGACACGATTTCTAAGCCTGGGGTCGAGTTGTTCACGAGCTGATTCATCTGGGCCGACGATGATGACTTGCTGTAAATGATTTAGCTTGGCTAAAGCGTCTGCAACCCAAGAACCGCAGGTCATCAGCGATGTTTCCTTAAGCATATCGGTATGGTGGTCTAGTAGAATCAGTGTAAAAGGGGATTGGAGTTCGGATAAGAGTAAATAAGAAACATAATGGTAATTACCGCTGCCGATAAAATGGATACCGGTGTTAACGTATTGATGGAGGCGTTGTTGGATATGTCGCAAAGATTGTTCTTCACAAAAAAGGTTCGTATGTTGGATGTCATTAAGATTGATCCATTGATGTCTATAATCTTGAAGCAATCTTGACTGTGAATCGTAAGTGTCATCAAAGTTTAAAAATGTGATGTCCCTATTTGTCAGTCCCATCATCAAATCCTCCTCTATTCTTTTATCAATTATAACGTATTATCAGACTATTTTAAAATTTTGAGATTGGCCTATTTGAATCATAATTAAGTTTATGGTAGTTTGATAATAGAATAAGCACTGGGGGAGTCGGAAATGGCCGGCTGAGAGTGGGACCCGAAGAAGTCTCTAACCCTTTTACCTGATCTGGTTCACACCAGCGGAGGGAAGTCACGTATAAGTATAGCTATGACTTTCTGAACGCAAATCCTGATGAGGGGTTTGCGTTTCTATTTATAAAGGAGTGAAAGAGAAGATGCGGACAGCCTTAACAATTGCTGGTTCTGACAGCGGTGGTGGCGCGGGAATCCAGGCGGATTTGAAATCATTTTCTGCAAACGGTGTCTACGGCATGAGTGTCATCACGGCCATTACTGCCCAAAACACTGTAGGCGTCGAAGGCGTTGAAGACGTATCACCAGAGATGGTCAGCCAGCAACTTGATGCGGTATTGACCGATCTGCCAGTTGATGCTGTGAAAATTGGGATGGTTTCAAAGCCTGAGACGATTCAAATCATCACGGAGAAACTAAAATACTATCAACCGCGTTGGATTGTTGTTGACCCCGTGATGATTTCCAAAAGTGGTCACCACCTATTACATCCTGATGCTAAGGAGGCACTTGTTCAAACATTAATCCCGTTAGCATCGGTCGTGACACCGAATATTAAAGAAGCGGAAAACTTAGCTAATGCTTCCATTGAATCTGAAGAAGATATGGAACAAGCGGCACGCGATATCTATGATCTTGGATCACAGTCGGTCCTTGTTAAAGGCGGTCATTTAACAGGTGACCCAACTGACATATTATTTGACGGTGATTCGGTCCATAAATTGCTTGGGGATCGGAAGCAAACCAAGAATACTCATGGTACGGGGTGTACATTATCATCAGCGATTGCGGCTTATTTAGCACAGGGAGATGAAATAACAACAGCTGTTGAAAAAGGGAAAAAGTATATTGAGGGCGCGATTGCTCATGCCTTAGATCTAGGTAAGGGCCATGGACCGACCCACCATTTTTACCAATGGTATTTGGAAGCAGGAAAAAACTAAGGGGGATTCTTGTGATTCGTCAAGAAGAGATGAATACACTTTGTCACAAACTCATCCAGACTCACCCGCTCGTCCACCATATCACCAATCAAGTAACTGTTAATGATAGCGCTAATGCGACATTAGCTGTTGGTGCGAGCCCTGTAATGGCTGATAGTCCCAATGAGGCTGCAGAGATGGCCGGAGGGGCTCAAGCGCTTGTATTAAACATTGGTACCTTAAATGATCAGACCTTAACGGCCATGTTACAAGCCGGGCAGACAGCCAATCATTTGGGGATTCCTGTTATTTTGGATCCGGTCGGTGTTGGAGCAACGAGTTATCGCCGTCAACAAGTTTCAGAATTGCTGACTAAGGTTAAGCCAACGGTGATCTGTGGTAATATATCTGAAATTAAGACGTTAGCTGGTTTTGAATCGGAATCAAAGGGTGTTGATGCTGGCGATGCGTTTGATACGGCTTTCCAAGCCGCTAGAACTTTATCGGAGAAAATCGGTGCAGAAGTGGCTATTACTGGTGAAAGTGACGTTATTGCCAATCGATCCAATGTCCTGACCCTTAAAGCTGGACACTCAAACTTAGCTAAAGTAACTGGGACTGGCTGCATGGTTTCTTCGATTATCGCTTCATTTGCTGCGGTTGCTGAACATGCGCAGCTTGCTAGTATAGCAGGGGCTTTGACCATGGGGCTTGCTGGTGAATTAGCCGCGGAACGGTTAGCACCTGACGAAGGGATTGGTACATTCAGAATCAAATTGATGGATGCGATTGAGGCGGTCGTTACACAATCATCTTTAAATGTAGCGAGGGTGACAGCTATTGAAACCTAACATTGATTATTCGCTTTATTTTGTGACCCCGGATGTTAATGACACTCGCCTGTCTGAATTATTGAAAACGACCGAGTCTTTGTGTCGGGGCGGCGTGACCTTGGTGCAACTCCGTGATAAGACAGGGGACGGGGCTGCCTTCTATGATAAGGCTCGGAAAATTAAATCAATCACAGATAGGTTTTGTGTTCCCTTAATTATTAATGACCGTGTGGATATTGCTTTGGCTGTGGATGCTGATGGTGTCCATGTGGGTCAAGAAGATATTCCTGCCGGCGTTGTCAGGCGGCTGATTGGTGATGACAAATTACTTGGGGTGTCAGCCAAAACCCTTGAAGAAGCGGGGCAAGCAGAGACAGATGGTGCTGATTATCTTGGTGCAGGTTCTGTATTTCCGACATCAACTAAGAGCGATGCGGAGAGCTTATCTCTTCATGAATTGGAGACCATCACTCATAAGGTGGACTTGCCGGTCGTTGCCATCGGCGGTATTCAGCAGCAGAATTTACAGCAACTCCGTCATACCCATATTAACGGTGTCGCTGTTGTCAGTGCTTTGTACCAGAAAGACAATCCCGAACACGTGGCTCGTGAATGGAAACAACAAGTTAAACATACACTTAAGTGATCCGCAAAAAGGTTGACATTTTCTCTGTCAATCTTTTTAAATATACGAAACCTTTATGAGGGTTCATTCGTCTAATAGTTAGGGTTGTTTGTAAGAAAAATTAAAAGAATTCGGTTTGAACTGAATACATATAGTACTGAGATGGTGATAGGGAGGAGGGGATGTGGGTGAAATCTGAAGAGAAGCGAAAGCTAGCTCTTTTATCAGCACGGAATCAAATGCTGTTTTACATGTATGTCCTCGTTTTTTGGTCAATTTATGATTGGATTGTAGAAGGATATGTTGGTCCTGCTTTAATCATTTTTGTCGTTGGTCTGGCCGTCTACTATGTCTCCTACATACTCTACAGACGAAAAAATCGTCATGAGGCTTATGACTATCAAAAAGAAAGACAACGCTCAGGAAATTGATGAAGAGGGGCTCTCTAAGTATGACAATACTCTAAGAGCCCCTTCTTATGTTATTCATACGAAGGTTTTTTAGTTACACGATGTGCTGGCGTCGATGTTCCTTATAATATCAATAAACGTATCAACATCTTGAGCAACTTGTTTCGCGGCGCCTTCCCAAAAATCGGGTTGAGTTAAATCGACCCCTAGGTGTTTCACTGCCAAGTCTTCAACCTTCATGGATCCGGTATCTCTTAGCAAAGCATCATATTTCTCCGCAAAAGCCGGGCCTTCTTCGGCAGCTCTGGCATAAATGCCCATGCTGAACATATAGCCAAACGTGTAAGGGAAATTATAGAATGGCACCTCTGTAATATAAAAGTGTAACTTCGACGCCCAGAAGTGGGGATGGTAGTCAGCCAAGGCATCTTTATAAGCATCTTTCTGCGCCTGAACCATCAGTTCGTTTAACCGTTCAGCATTGACAAACCCATTTTTACGTTCTTCATAAAAGCGTGTTTCGAACAAAAAGCGGGCATGAATATTCATGAAAAAGGCGACGGCTCGTTGTAGTTTATCATCTAACAATGCTAATTGTTCTGAATCCGTTGATGCCGATCGAATAGCGGCATCGGCTACAATATTTTCCGCAAATGTTGATGCTGTTTCCGCTAAATTCATTGGGTAGTCCTGGTTTAACGTGGCCATATCCTGCATCACATGACTATGATAAGCGTGACCTAATTCATGAGCAAGCGTTGATACATTGCCGGGTGTGCCGCTATATGTCATAAAAATACGCGATTCTTCCGAAAGAGGAAACGATGTGCAAAATCCACCCGGTTCTTTTCCGGAGCGGTCTTCAGCCTCGACCCATCGATGTTCAAGTGCATGCTTGGCGAAGCGAGCCATATCAGGGTTGAAATTATTAAATTTTTCGATAATGAATTCAGCACCCTCATCAAAGCTCATTTTTGTATCAGTGCTATCAAGTGGTGCTTCGACATCTGTCCACGATAGCTGATCCAATCCCATATACTTAGCCTTCGTTTGCAGGTATTCCACAACTTTAGGCTTATATGTTTCGATCACTTGCCACATGGCGTTCAAAGTCGACTCAGACATGCGGTTGATGGTTAGAGGTTCTTTTAGCACATGATCCCAGCCGCGTTTATCATAGACGTTTAAGCGAAAACCCGCTAAACTATTTAGCGTCTGTGCTAATAAATCCTCTTGCTTGCGCCAAGCCTCTTCCCAACTGTCAGCAACCGCTTGCCGTACCGATCGATCACTATCACTTAATAAATTATCAGCCTGTCCGACGGAAAGATTCTGTTCTCCTTTTACCGGATCATTATATGTAATCGTTGTCTCACCAACGATCGAATCGTGCATGTCACTCCAACCATGATAACCATCCACAGATAAAGCATGAATGAGCTGCTCTTGATCACTAGGCAATTGCTCATGAGCGTCCTGCCTTTTTTCATTTAAAATATATGAATACGGATTGAGTGGTTTTTCCTGCAGTAAATCAGACCAAACGTCACCAGGGATTGCGGCGATGTGTTGTTCAAGAAGTGTTTCGCATGATTGGTACTCAGCGTCAATGGATTTAAGGGTGGCACTTAATTCGACAGCCTTTTTGTCATAAATATTTTGCGCCCGCAAACAACCGATGAAGGATTCAGCTTCACCTAGTCGGGCCGTTAGATCTTGAAACATATTAATATCATGCTTGAAAGCATCAGCTTCATCAACTGATTTTGGAGCTGTTGCTTTGTTTAATCGGTCATAAAAAGAAGCAACATCTTGTTTCAAAGTGGACAGGAACGCACGAAACGACTGTGATTCGCTGCCGTCTGTAAAAATGGCATCCAAGTCCCATGTTGTTTGTAATGTTTGTTCCATATATATCGTCTCCCTTTATATAGTGGAAAAGTTGTAAGACAATATAATTATATCAGAATTTTAGCATACACGGGACATCAATGAACTTGAAGGGTTATGGACTTTTCGGGTTGAGGTGATTCATTCGAAACTAACCAAAATTTTAAAGTGTAAGTACCGGAGCTTAAGTCATCAATTGTAGTATGATAGGTCATGGTTTCGCCTTGTTTCAACTTTTCTGTTCCTAGCACTTGATTAAACATGCGGTCCTTAGAGTATTGCTTAACGATCTGTCCATCTTGTGACTTGATGATGTAATCAAACCGTTGAGACGTGTTAAAATGGTAAGTAACGATGTGTTCGGTCTGATTTTTGAGACTGAACGTCACTTTAGCCCCATCACCCGATTGTTTATAAGAAAGTGATGGTTCAACACGACCGGCAACGATCCCGCCTGATTGGGCGGGTTGACTTGGATTGTCAGATGGATTTGTTTTTGACGACGGATTGTCCATGGATGCATCACCACACGCTGGAAGGATAAATACTGACATTATACAAACTAAGCTAAAAAATGATGACTTGATCATTTATACAGCTCCTTTTATAGTCTATTATGGAGGATTGTTTCATGTTACAAACATTCGATTTACAAACGCATCATCGTGATGAGATGGTTGAGATTACAGGTTCATTGAATGACTTTATACGTCAACAAGGCATTGAAGAAGGGACCTTGTTTGTACAAACGTTACATACAACAGCTGGAATCACCGTTAATGAGAATGCCGATCCTGATGTTAAACATGATATGTTAATGCGTCTTGATGAAGTCTATCCTTGGGATCATCCGAAATACCGCCATGGTGAAGGTAATAGTGCTTCGCATTTAAAGACGAGTACGGTCGGTGTGACGCAAACGCTGTTGATCAGTCAAGGCCGCCTGATGTTAGGCACGTGGCAAGGCGTGTATTTTTGTGAATTTGATGGTCCGCGCCGAAGGAAGTATGTTGTTTTAGTACAAGCTCACTCTTAATGAGTGAGGGGATTTGAAGCTATGGTACAACAGTGAAAGGATGAAACTCAAGTGACCAATGTAGTATTTGTGTGTCTAGGAAATATCTGCAGGTCTCCGATGGCGGAAGCGATATTCCGGCACTTAATCCATGAAAATCATTTATCTGAGCATATTAAGACCGATTCAGCAGGCATTGGCCCATGGCATGTGGGAGAGACTCCCCATAGAGGTACACGGGATATTTTGGATGCAAATAGCATTTCATATGAAGGCATGGAAGGCAGACAAATGAGTGCCAATGATTTTCACCATTTTGATTACGTTGTTGCTATGGATACCAGTAATGTTGATCATCTGTATAACCTAGCGGAAGATGATGATACGGATCTTTTCAAATTAATGGATTTTGTTGAAGACCAAAAAGGCGAAGATGTTCCTGACCCCTATATGACAGGCAATTTTGAACACGTGTATGGCATGGTGGACAAGGGTTGCAGAGGCCTGTTTGAATATATTTGTACTCAGGAAGGTTTGCCGAAAAATTGACATTATAGATGAGGTGATGATGTTTATGAAGTTACTCTCAATCGAACCGACACCAAGTCCGAACTCCATGAAACTGAATGTTAGCGAATCATTAGAAGCGGGTAATAATTACAATTACAAAGCAGAAGAAACTTATCCCGAAGCACCTAGCTATGTGAACCAATTATTAAGGATCGAAGGTGTGAAAGGCTTTTATCGTGTCGCTGATTTTATCGCAATAGAGCGTTTCCCTAAGTACGATTGGGAGGCGATTTTGCCGGAAGTCAGAGCTGTCTTTGGTGAAGCTGAAGATAGGAGTGAAAGCGGTGAGGCATCCGCGGATCCTAACAAGGCTGCCCAAGGTTTTGGTGAGATCCGGGTATTTATCCAAAAGTTTCGGGATATTCCCATGCAAGTCAAACTTGAAGTTGATGGAGAAGAACAGCGTGCAGGTCTACCCGAACGGTTTACTGAAGCTGTTATGGAGGCACAATCAGCTTCAGATAATATGATAATGGAACGACAATGGGTTGAACAGACACCGCGTTATGGTGATCCCCAGGAAGTTAAGCAGGATGTCACTGAAGAATTATCAGCAGCTTATAGTGATGAACGTCTAAGGGATTTAATTGATCAGGCTTTTAAAATGAATTCAAATGAAGCGACTCATACCAATCCATTTATCAAAGTTACAGAAGCCATGCTTGACGACCCCGATTGGAAGCAACGTTATGCGGCTTTGGATCGTATGGATCCTTCAATAGATGATTTACCGGTTCTTGAAAAAGCATTGCATGATAATAAAGTGGGTATCCGCCGTTTGGCCGCAGTTTATCTGGGCATGTTAGAAGATACCCGGGCTTTACCCTATCTATACGAGGCGTTGAAAGATAAAACGGTGACGGTTCGTCGAACAGCAGGAGATGCTTTGTCGGATATTGGCGATGCTAAAGCCATTCCTGCTATGATTGATGCATTGAAGGATCCCAGTAAAATTGTAAGATGGCGGGCTGCGATGTTTTTGTATGAAGTGGGTGATGAGACGGCTATAGAGGCCTTGCGTAATGCCCAAGATGATCCTGAATTTGAAGTTGCTCTACAAATTAAAATGGCATTAGAACGAATTGAAGGCGGTACAGAGGCTAAAGGTTCTGTTTGGAAGCAAATGACTAATGCGTTTGATAATTAACATAAGGCAAACCGGTTCAAACGAGAGTGAGCCGGTTTTTTAATAATGATTTTTGTACCATAATCATACTCTTTAAATGGTGATGTTTAAGTTGGTTCCTTTAGCATGTTTAGCCAATCGCATTTTGCCATTATATATTATTTGCGACTGTACAGAATAATATTGTAGCCGAATAGGCTGCAGTTTGTTATAAGGGGGCGAGAAACTTTGGACATGCAAAACCAACATCACGGTAAGTTAGGCCGTTTTATGCTGTATGGCGGATTGCTCGGCGCGGGTGTATCACTTTTCTATAAGGATACTCGATTAGCCTTGAAAGAGAACTGGGATCAGTTGAAACAGGGCTCGTACAACCTATATCAAACCGTGCGGACCAATCCTGACAGCATTTCCAATTATATGCAGAACACATCGGATAATATTAGGATGACGGCACAGGAAGTTTCTAACGACTTACGGGAGATGGCTGATAAAGTAAGCGGTGTGCGCAATAGCTCAACCCAAGCTTATCAATACGCTGTAGAAGCCGGCAGTGAAGTCGGAGAAATCACAACAAAAATTAAGAACAGTGGTCGAAATTTCACTATGCCACCGGCCTCAATTCCAGCAAACGGTATGGCGTATAACAGTGTGGTTGATAGCGGTCTTTCTGGTGACAGTTTGAACAGTTATGATCCGACGGCTGATACTGTTACAGATTCAGGAATGACAAATAATACTGTGACAGGCAACAACACTGTTACAGACCCTAGTATAACGGGAAATACAGTAACAGGCGATGATACTGTTACCGATGCAAATAACCAGGTTGTCACTCAACCTATGCCAAATTATAACGACCTGAATTGGCAGGAAAGTGCGGAACAACTTCCCGCTCCGGATAATGATGAGGAACAACTTCCGGCTCCTCAATCTTCTGATACGGATACTTTGGAGCAATAATAAAGGTGGGGAACCACTTATGGGGAAACTAAGTCAGATTGTCTTTTTTAAAACATTTTTTGTAAGGCTATATCGGCGGTTTATGGAGGATCGGGCATTGGAACTAGCGGCACAGTTAGCTTATTTTTTTCTGTTGTCGCTATTCCCCTTCCTCATCTTTACCTTTTCAATTCTTTCTTACTTAGGGATTACAGGAGAACAGATGCTGCCATACATAGAACAGTTTGCGCCACCGGACGTTTTTGATATTATTAAAAATAATTTAAATAGTGTCCTTAGTCAAAGCGGAGGTGGAGGTGTCCTATCTGTCAGTGCGTTGATTGCCATATGGTCAGCATCAACGGCCGTTGTTGCTATCATTCGAACGATGAATAGAGCTTATAATGTTGAAGAAGGGCGTCCGTTTATCCTCACTCGTTTAACAGCGATTGCACTGACATTTGCAGTGATATTTGTCATTATTATGGCGCTTGTGCTTAATGTTTTTGGGCCAACGGTTGGTAAAGAATTATTTCATTACTTAGGGATTCCTGAAAATATTTTTAAAATTTGGGATATCTTGCGGTTACTTATTAGCTTTTTGATTATCATTGTTGTCTTTGCTTGTCTCTATTGTTTTGCCCCAAACAAACAGCTGCACTTCAGTGAGGTCATTGTGGGGGCTGTACTAGCGGCAGTGTTATGGCAATGTGCATCACTGGCATTTTCCTATTATGTGGAACAGTTTGGGCAGTTTTCAGCGACATATGGAACTTTACAAGGGATCATCATCCTCATGATATGGTTTTATTTAACAGGTTTAACCATCATTATTGGCGGTGAAATCAATGCCGTTTTGCGACAAATTAGACGTCATGGATAAGTTGGGTGGATCCCGAGAACAATAGGAATGATATTTGTATGGAATGATGGATATAAGGAGGGTTTGTTATGCGATCAGCCGAATTACTGATAAAATGCCTTGAAAATGAAGGTGTTAAATATATGTTCGGTGTACCCGGTGAAGAAAACTTAGATATGATGGATGCGCTGCTTGACTCTGACATTGAGTTTGTGACCACCCGCCATGAAACAGGTGCTGCCTTTATGGCTGGGGTGATGGGACGTCTCACCGGCAAACCTGGTATATGCCTTGCCACTTTAGGACCCGGTGCGACCAATATGCTTACTGGCGTTGCTAATAGTAATATGGACTGTAATCCCGTCGTTGCGATTGCGGGGCAGGGTGATTTGGAACGGCTGCATAAGGAATCGCACCAAGCTTATGACTTGGGAGCCATGTATCGTCCGGTGACGAAATATACGGCAAGAATGACTGACAAAGATATTGTTCCCGAAGTGGTTCGGAAAGCAGCGAAATTAGCAGAAACGGAAAAGCCTGGCGCCACCTTTATCGAACTACCTGAAGATATTGCAGGTATGGAAGTTGAAGGGGAACCCTTAGACTATGTTGAAAACGAGTATCCCCAAGCTCAAGTTGAAAGCATTGATAAGGCAGCTGACCTTATTAACAAAGCTGAACGTCCAATACTTCTTGTTGGAAATGGCGCGACCCGCTGTCATTCTACAGAACCGTTGGTTGCTTTGGCAGAAAAATTACAAGCACCGGTCACGGAAACGTTTATGGGCAAGGGAGCGATTTCTTGGGAACATCCCCTTAGCTTAATGACGATTGGTTTGTCGGGCGGTGATTATGTCAGTTGTGCTGTTGAAAAATCTGATTTAATTGTTTCAATTGGATTTGATATGAGTGAATTTCCACCATCCAATTGGAACCCTGACGGAAGCATTCCCGTATTACATGTAGATACCCAAAATGCTGAAGTTGATAGTGCTTATCCAGTCGTAGCTAGTGTTGTAGGTGATATTACCAAAAACTTAGCACAATTAACTGAGGCCGTTAAAGAGCGAAAAGAACCGGCTAATTATGTTCAATCCATCAGAGATCAAATATTGAACGAGTATCATCAATATGAACAAGACAATGCGTTTCCGGTTAAACCACAGAAAATGATTCATGACTTGCGCGATGTTATGGGCGAGGATGACATGGTTCTATCTGATGTCGGTGCCCATAAGATGTGGTTGGCGCGAATGTATCATTGCTACAAGCCGAATACGTGCTTAATTTCAAATGGATTAGCTTCAATGGGTATCTCAGTTCCCGGCGGGATTGCATCCAAACTTGTCTATCCTGATAAAAAGGTTGTTTCCGTAGTCGGTGATGGTGGTATGTTAATGACAGGCATGGAGCTGGAAACTGCTGTCCGCCTCCAGTTACCACTTGTTATTTTTATATGGCGTGATAATGGTTATGGACTCATTGAATGGAAGCAAGAAAATCAATTTGACCGCCCATCACATATTTCATTTGGTAATCCGGATTTTGTTAAAATGGCAGAATCTTTCGGGGCTCAAGGTTTTCGTGTCGAAAAGGCAGAAGACTTAAAAGGGACTCTTGAACAAGCCTTGAAAGTCGACGGACCTGCAGTTATTGATTGTCCCGTTGATTATGGGGAGAACACAAAATTAACGGAACGATTGAATCAGTTGGAATGTGACTTTTAAAACGTTGTTTTGGGCGGCTTTATTGGGTCGCCCTTTTACATATATACTCTTTTCGTATGGATTGTTGTTATTTGGTACGCAGTTGAAATACACTTCGCTTTCCGCGGGCGACCAGTGAGCCCCCTCATGCCCACAGGATGTGGGTAGGATCAGCGTTGTCACAGGAGGTGACGAATTTAGCTGATCATCCTTAATGCGTACTCTCTGTGTTCTGCGGGGCCTCACTTTGGCCGCTGTTTCCCGCAGGAGTCTACGTGAATTTTAACTGCTCACAGCACCTAACAGTTTCTTGATTCATAACCCAATGCAACAATCTGTTATAAAAGAGCTTGCATACAAAAATTGGGGAGAGGGATGTAATAATATGGAATGGTTGAATTTTATTCTAATTGCCGTCGTTTTCTTGCTTATTTTTGCGCCATTGGCGTTTTCAATCTTTTTGCGTATGTTGGATAAAAACCAACAACAGCATTCAATTTTAAGAAACTTTCCGTTGCTGGGGAAAGCCCGCTATCTGATTGAGAAAGTCGGTCCGGAAATGCGGCAATATTTATTTGATGATGATCATGAAGGCAAGCCTTTTTCGCGTGAAGACTATCAACATATTGTTCTACCAGCTAAATATCAAAATAATATGATTGGTTTTGGTTCCAAGCGCGAATTTGATAGTCAAGGCTATTATGTTAAAAATGCCATGTTTCCCAAACAAAGGGAAGAAATGCGCGTTGATAACAGTGACTTGATTGAAACAAAAAAATATGAAATTGATGAAGATGGGTTGTTCAAGCGCAAAGAGCATCGTAAGAAAGATACGGTCAAGCCGTGGTTATTACCGGAAGAAGATGCGGTTGTGATTGGCCCGGGATGTCGGGAACCTTTTAAAGTCAGAGGGCTGATCGGCATGTCGGGGATGAGTTATGGCTCCTTGGGAGAACGGGCGATCACAGCCTTGTCCAAAGGACTAGGCATGAGTCATGGCACGTGGATGAATACTGGGGAAGGCGGTCTTTCACCCTATCATTTGGAAGGCGATGTTGATATCATTATGCAGGTCGGTCCAGGGTTGTTTGGCGTCCGGACAAAAGACGGTGAACTTGATTGGGATGAATTGAAGCATAAGGCTGACTTAAAGCAAGTCAAAGCGATTGAGTTAAAACTCGGACAAGGTGCAAAAACGCGGGGCGGCCATCTGGATGGCAGTAAGGTGTCCCCGAAAATCGCTGAGATTCGCCGGATTGAACCTTATAAAACAGTTGATAGCCCAAACCGATTTAACGAGTTTCAAGACTATCAATCTATGTTCGCCTTCATTAACCAAGTTCGTGATGTGACGGGACTGCCGGTTGGTATTAAATTAGTTGTTGGCGGAGAATCGGAAGTTGAAGATTTGGCGGAAAATATGAAAATTCATGAGGTTGGTCCTGATTTTATTACCGTTGACGGCAGTGAAGGCGGGACGGGAGCCACTTATCAAGAATTGGCTGACGGTGTAGGGTTGCCGATCCGGGCTGCCGTGCCGATTGTCGATGACATGATGAGAAAACATGGTGTTCGTGATCGTGTCAAGATCATAGCTTCCGGAAAAATGTTTACTGCTGACCGGGTTGCCATGATTTTAAGCATGGGGGCTGATCTTGTCAATATTGCGCGTGCCTTTATGATCACCGTTGGTTGTATTATGGCTCTACGTTGTCATACCAACACCTGTCCAGTCGGCGTGGCGACGACTGATGATGAATTGCAGCAAGGATTGGTTATTGAAGAGAAATCGTACAGGGTGCTGAACTATCTTGTGACCTTGCGCGAAGGATTGTATAACGTTGCGGCTGCGTCCGGATTGGATTCTCCAACGCAGTTCAGTCAAGGCCATGTCGTATTTAAAGACGAGCGCGGGCAAACGGTAGAGGTTTAACGGTTTGGGGTCAGGCCCCCACTGCTTTAACGCGGTGGGGGCCTGACCCCATTTATAAAAGGAGGTAGGTTAATCATTTCTGTTTAAGGGTGTGAAGTATTTACTTGGGAGGGCGAGAGGTAAATAGATTAAAGTTTATTATGCGGGACCGAATTATTACATAACAGGACGTTTTTATTAAAATGCAGGACATCCGCGGGACAGCACACTTCTTATGGGACAAGTACGTTCCAGAAATACTCATTTATGGGACAGAAAATTCACATAACGGGACGCTTTTATTAAAATACGGGACATCCACGGGACAGCGCACTTCTTATGGGACAAGTACGTTCCAGAAATACTCATTTATGGGATAGAAAATTCACATAACGGGACGCTTTTATTAAAATACGTGACATCCGCGGGACAGCGCACCTCTTATGGGACAAGTACGTTCCAGCATGACTCATTTACGGGACCGAAATATTACATTACAGGACGTTTTTATTAAAATGCGGGACATCCGCGGGACAGCGTACCTCTTATGGGACAAGTACGTTCCAGAAATACTCATTTACGGGACAGAAAATTCACATAACGGGATGCTTTAGAGTTAGTCTAAAAAGTGGACACGCTACAGAGAGAATTTTTACAATGAAATTATCAATCGAATGGAGCGTGTCTAAAGATGGGAAAACATTATGATGACGAATTCAAGGAATATGTTGCCAAAATGGTTGTGGATGAAGGCAAAAAAGCGGCGGAAGTATCTAGAGAAATGGATCTCCCTTATAAAACGATGACGCGTTGGGTCCGTGATTATCGGAAGAAAAAACAGTTGAAAGCCGAGGAATTGGACTATATCACCCCTAGTGAGCACAAGAAACGGGAAAAGGAATTGCTGGATCAAATTAAGGAATTGAAAGAGGAGAACGAAATCGTAAAAAAGGCGGCGCACATCTTCATGAAAAACCAGAAATAATTTACGCTTTCATGAATGAACATCGCCACGAGTTTCGAGTCGTGAAGATGTGCCAAGTTCTAGAAGTCTCGAAAAGTGGCTTTTATAAATGGCTTAAAATGCGACCCCATCAAAGTGATTGTGAAAAAGAAAAGGAACGTTTGAAGGGTGTCATTTGTCGACTTTTCTATGAGTATCGTGAAACGTATGGAAGCCCACGAATCACCCATGAACTTCGAAAACAAGACATTCATGTTTCGGAGAAAACAGTGGGGAGATATATGAGAGAAAGGGGGCTCCGTGCGGTTCCAGAAAAACGTTTTGTGACAACAACAGACTCGAATCACAGTCATCCCATTTATCCAAATTTATTGAATCGTCATTTCAATCCAGAACAGCCTGACCGTGCATGGGTGACCGATATCACTTATGTGTGGACATTAGAAGGATGGTTATATTTAGCTAGTGTGATGGATTTATATTCGCGTAAAATCATTGGGTGGCATATTGATAAAAGCTTGTCCAAAGCGTTGGTTTTAAAGGCGCTTAACCGAGCCATCCGTTTGAGACATCCTTCAGACAAGCTCATTCATCATTCGGACCGTGGCAGTCAGTACGCATCCAAAGAATATATTGAGTGCCTAAATGCACACAATATTCAAATCAGTATGAGCCGGCGTGGCAACTGTTATGACAACGCATGCATTGAATCCTTTCATGCGACCATTAAGAAAGACCGTATTTATCGTCGTCAATATAGAAGTCGTGAAGAAGCCAAAAAAGACATCTGGGACTATATCATGAGCTTTTATAATGAGAGAAGAAGTCATTCAACGCTCGGCTATGTCTCACCCAATCAATATGAACGGGCTTATTGGGCATTGACGGAGCGAAAGCAGGACAAAACAGCCTAAATACAACCAGCAACTTTATTTGGAGTGGCGGGCGTGATAGCCTCGACGGCGAGCCAATCTTTTATAATAGCTGGCTCCTTGGCCTGGAACTCACGCCCGTAGAGGCTCCATGTCAAGTTGCGACTATAGGCCGTGTTCCCTTTGATTCAAATACCCCTTACTCGACTCATGAGCTTAATTATTGCGTGTTGATTCATTTCGGTTCTCGTTTAAAGGGAAGACCAATGCCTAACTTAACGTATGGATTAAAAGTTTTTTCGTGAAAGTTTGTCCACTTTATTGACAGAAGTCCAGCTTTTATTAAAATACGTGACATCCGCGGGACAGCGTACCTTTTATGGGACAAGTACGTTCCAGCATGACTCATTTACGGGACAGAAAATTCACATAACGGGACGCTTTTATTGAAATACGGGACATCCACGGGACAACGCGCCTACAACCTATGGGATTGTTAAAAAAGGGTCTGAATACAAGTCCAGACCCTCACCTTCTTTAACCACGCAGCATCCGCAAACTATTTAAGATGACGAGAATGGTACTGCCCTCGTGTCCGATGACACCTGCTGTCATATCGAGAAATTGAACAAAGTTCGATAGAATGAGCAAGACAATCACACTTGAGGCAAACACGAGATTTTGTTTAACAATTTTGTTCAGCCTACGTGCCAATGACATAGACAAAGCTACTTTTTCCAATTTATTTTTGACAAGGACAATATCGGCTGTCTCTAGGGCTGCGTCTGTACCGCTTCCCATCCCGATGCCAATGGACGCTGTTGCGAGTGCCGGTGTGTCATTAATCCCATCGCCGATCATGGCTGTTTTTCCGTATTGGTTCTGGATATCTTTAATCACATCAACTTTTTGATCAGGAAGACATCCTGAAATATAGTTGGATACGCCTGCTTCCTCGGCAATGGTGCGAGCGGTCCGTTCATTGTCACCGGTGATCATAATCGTATAAATACCGAGTCGATGCATGCGCTCAATGGCTTTTTTAGCTTCGGGTCGGATGTGATCTTTTAAACCTAAATAACCCACTATTTGGTCGTTTTTTTCCACGAAAACGGTGATCTCTTCGCCTCCATGATCAATTTGATAGGCCGTCACAAATTGATTGACCATGCTTTCATCCATGAAGTCAGCATTCCCTATTTTATAAGTATCCGCACCAACTTTGCCTTCCACACCGTATCCGGGAACGTTTCGAATCCATTCAACATCAGGCAAATCGTGTATACCAGTCTCACGAACAATAAAATCTGTAATCGCGGTTGCTAAAGGGTGTGTGGATTGATATTCAATCGCTCCGACAGCCGCCATGACTTGCAATTGATTGGCGTTACTGGCCCAAATACTTGTTTCGACTTTTGGTTCACCTGCTGTCAACGTGCCTGTTTTATCAAAAGCAACGGCTTTTAGATGACTCATACTTTCTAGATAATAACCGCCCTTAAATAAAATCCCTTGTCGTGCTCCATAGGAGATCGCTGATAATACAGCGGGCGTTGAGGAGGCAACAACCGCGCAAGGGGATGCGACAACGAGCAAAATCATCGCACGGTATAGGGTCTCTTCCCACCCCCAACCAATAGCAAAGGGTGGAAGGACCATCATAAGAGCAACCGCGATTAAAACGATATTAACATAGTGTTTTTCAAATCGGTCGATAAAACGTTGTGTCGGTGCTTGCTCTTCTTGGGCATCTTGTACCAATGTGAGAATTTTACTAAACAAGGTTTCTGAATGGGTCTTGGTCACGCGTATAACAGCCATGCCGTCTAAATTGATGGTACCCGCGAGAACACTATCATTTCCTTGCTTCGTAATCGGAGCGGACTCTCCGGTGATTGCCGCTTCATTAACACTTGTTTGGCCGCCTTCGATGACACCATCACAAGGGATTCGTTCACCTGGTTTGATACGGATTCGGTCGTCAATACAAACGGACTCTATGGAGACCCTCTGTTCAGAGTTAGCCGTTATTAACCGGGCTGTTTGCGGTTGTAATGACATAAGTGACGATAATTCTTTTGATGTTCTGTCCATTGTATAGCTTTCAAGGGTGCCGCTGACAGCAAAAATTAAAATCAACATGGCCCCTTCTCCCCAATGACCAATCAATGCGGCGCCAAGAGCAGCTATAATCATGAGTAATTCAACATTAAGGTGTTTCTCCTTAATTGTTTCATGAATCCCTTCTTTCGCTTTATAATAACCGCCGACAACATAGGCTAAGGCAAAAACAGGCCACGCTAACATGTCAGATTGTCCGACTAGCCATCCGGTTACAATCAAAATACCAGCGGCTAGTGCGGCTATGAGTTCACTATGATCTTGTAGTTTCTTAAAATATGAAGGCGGCTTAAACGAATTGCGCTTAGGCGTCTGTTGTTCCAAATTGGCTTCCATTTGAAAACACCTTTCTATAGTTGATAACGATTTTCATAATCATTAAGTATATGCCAATGCGATATGCTGCCGCTAAGCCACGACAGCATCAAAGATAACTTTATTTATAATAATTATTATCTAATAAAGTTAATTATATAATAACATATATAATTAAAATGAAAAGCCCAATGCTCACTATTTGTATCTTTTTTCAGGTGGTAAGAGTGGGGGTTAATTGATTATAATGGACATACAGTTATAGAAGAGGTGTATATTTTATGCAGGAAGTTGCACAGGCCCCAATCATTCGTAAGCGTATCAAACGATTTGCTGCCTGTATTTTCTTTACTTATATAGCAATTTTATTGTATTTAACTTTATTTACATATAATTATTATGTCTATGGTAAATCAGTCAACTTGGTTGTATTTGATAGCATTAAATTAATGTTAGACAGTGGTAATCCCTGGCTGATGATTAAAAATATCTTGGGGAATGTGGCTTTATTTGTGCCGTTTGGACTCCTTGTACCGCTTATATTTAAAAGTGTTCGCCCTTTTATCATTAGTTTTATTATAGCGTTTGGCAGTAGTCTTTTAATTGAAGCCATGCAATTTGAGTTTGCCAAACGAATTTTTGACATTGATGACATTCTGTTGAACACGATCGGAGCGGTGTTAGGGTGGATTTTATTCAAAATATTATATGGGTTATACAGGTTAGTGTTTTATGTGATTTACCATCGGTAGTGTGAAGTGTTCTGAGGATATTTCCTTTTTTTGCGGGAGTATTTACGTTCCCTAAAAATAAGAGGTCTTCCAAAGAAAGGAACACCTCTTTAATGAACTGTTGAAAATTGTTTATAGTTTTTTAAGTGATTGATTTCTTGAAGATGAACGTCTGTGACTTTAGAAAAAGGACTGCCTGCTTTGATATTGCTGATAAACGTGTCGAGCTTCTGCGGTTCACCTTCAGCCTCAGCCTCCACGGTTCCGTCGGGCTTGTTCCGTACCCAGCCTTTTATATTGTTCTCTTCAGCTTGCTGTTGTGTGAAAAATCGGAATCCAACACCTTGCACGCGGCCATGGACAATGATGTGCATTCGCTTCATGGCAAGTCCCTCCTTAAAATAAGACAATCCGCAGTCACAAGGGACCTGCGGATTTGTCAAGTTGTCTTTAAGTTTATTTATTTCCTAGTACTCTGTTGACACGTTTGGTTAACATTTTCATGCCCTTACCACCGGCTTGAGTATGGCGCAGTTGACCGTTTTCGTCAAAAACATAATAGGCAGGTACATATTGATTGTCAAAGGCATCCGTTAACTTATGCTCATTATCAACGAAAATGGGTTGGGTGATGTTATATTGATCAGCAACCTCTTTAATTTGATCAACGTCCAAATCCTTTTCAGATCGCGGCATATGGACGGCGACGACATTCAATTGATCCTGGTATTCGTCACGGAATTCATTCACTTGCGGCATCGCTTCTTTACAAAGGCCACAGCTTACAGACCAAAAGTGAATAAGTGTTGGTTTATCGCCAATAAGATCCGATTTATTGACCTCACCGTTGAACCAAGTTGTTTCGCCCTCTAATTCAGGCATTTCATCGCGTAATTTCATAGCTGGTTTCAACCCCTTTTATTCTTAAAATCACGATTAGCTAATCCTAAGTGTAAAAAAGTTGTGTGCTCTCGTCAAAATCTACGCTTCAGAGTCTTGGCTTGTTCGTTGTGGCATGATGACTATTGCGATAAAAATCAAGAATAATATAGTGGATATGCCTAGGAAAAAACCACCGCTAGGCATGATGCGGATCATCAGACCACCGATAAGCGGGCCCAACATACTCCCGATACTAAAGCTGACCCCTGCTAAAAGATTCCCCAATGGTAAGTATGATCCCGGTAACAAATCACTGATGTAGGTCATGCCCATTGAGTATAAGGATCCAATCGCCATGCCCGATATAAGAAACACGCATGCTAGAGCAATGGGATGACCCGGGAACAAGACACCACCTATAAAGCTTAGTGTGCCAAATAAGGTCACAAATAATATAACCCGTCTGCGTCCAATCTTATCACTAAGTGAGGCTAAAGGTATTTGCGTGATCAAGCTGCCCGCGACAAAAGCGGGTAAAATATAACTAATGCTTGCAACATCAATTCCTTGTCTCATGGCAACGATGGGAAAGTTGCCGTTAAGGGAAGCCTCCAAAAAACCGTAGCCAAATGTGGTTACTAGACCCCCCCAACCAAGTATGAACACTTTTTTATACCGTTTGAGAACAGGCCCGGTTTCTTGAGCATAGGTATGTGGGTAATCATTATCAAGCAGCGATAGTACTGTTAACAAAGCAAGACATCCGCTACCTGCCGTGATAAATGGAACCCATGTTCCCAGACTTAATAAATTGACGAGGATGGGACCGACGGCAAATCCAGCCGCAAATGACAGCCCGTAAATGGCAATGTTTCGACCCTTTGATTCCTTTGGACTAGAAAAGGTAATCCACACTTGGGCAGCTAAATGCAGCATGTTATCGCTGGCACCGGCAACCAATCTTAAAAAGAACCAAAACCAGAAATGATGCCAAACAGGAAACAGAAATAGTGTGAGAGCTAAAGTGAACAGCCCTGTCATAAGGACAGGTTTGTACCCATATTTTTGCAAGGGTTTTTCTATGAAAGGTGAAGCTAAAATAATTCCAAGGTAAAACCCGGCGGCATTTAAACCGTTCAAGTCAGATGATACGTCTTGTTGTTCAAATAAGACGGAAAGTAATGGCAGCAGCATTCCCTGTGAAGCCCCGGAGACAAAGACCGCTCCGACAAGCATCCAATATCTTGTTTGTGGGGAAACTGTTTTAGACATTGTCATAACCTCAATTTAAATGGTCATTCTATTATACAAATCAACTGACAAATAATCACGTCTCGGCTATCATAATACATAATACGTATGAAAGGATGCATTGACTATGGAATTCCGTATGACAGATCAAGGCTTACAAACAAGCACTGAGTTTAACACATTGAATATCTCTTCTGATGAGGATCATGGTTTTCGCCCATTTCAACTTATGGTAGCCTCACTTGTTGGGTGCAGCTCCTCAGTAATGCGCAAGATCTTAAAGAAGAAGCGCTTAAATGTTGATGATATTACTGTGGAAACCGAAGTTACGCGAAATCCCGATCAAGCTGATCGTATCGAAAAGGTGGTCATGACTTTTCACATTAAAGGCGAAGGGTTAACTGAAAAAACGATGGATAAAGTTATGGAATTGACGCGTAAAAATTGTTCAATGGTTCAATCGGTTGTAGACAGCATTGAAGTCGTTGAACGTTATCAAATCACGAATAACTAAATAGGCTTTGTGAGTTAGTGTGGATGTTTCGCGGATATTATAAACACCGGAGTGGGGACTATTGACACAACAATTTGATTTTACACACGGGAACGTCGGTAAAAAAATGGCTATGTTTGCTGTGCCGATTCTTTTGACGAATATATTGCAGACATCTTACCAGTTCATTGACAGCCTTTGGGTTGGAAATTTATTGGGGACAGAAGCACTAGGCGCCTTATCCATGGCTTCACCCGTTATTTTCACCGTGCTATCTTTTATTATCGGTGTTAACAGTTCAACATTGACAGTCCTCTCGCAGAAAAAAGGTGAAAGTGATGACCAAGGATTAAAAGACGCCTTAAATAGCTTTGTGTTTGTGTTAGCGATTTTAGCTGTCAGTTTTGGCGTGTTGGGGATTGTATTTGCGGAAGGCTTGCTCCGTCTTCTGCAAACCCCGGAATCAGTATTGCCAATGGCGGCTGTGTATCTAAGAATTAATTTCTGCGGGATTTTATTTTTATTTGGGTACAACTTTATTAATACGATTTTAAGAGCGTTAGGGGATAGCCGTACGCCCATAAGATTTGTTTTTTTGGCCGTTCTTTTAAATGCGATACTTGATCCGCTGTTTATCCATGTTTTCAGTTGGGGAATCCAAGGAGCAGCATGTGCGACGGTGCTTGCACAAGGCAGTGCCTTTGTTTATGGTTTGATTCACTCCATTATCAAAGCCGATGTTCCATTTTCAGTTCCTCGTCTGCCGGGGAGGCAGTATTTTACGGTGATTTTCAAACTTGGGACGCCAGCAGGATTGCAGATGATGGCGATTTCAGCAGGATCAGCGGCAATTACGTCAGTGGCCGCGCTTTATGGAACACACGTTTTAGCAGGATTTGGTGCTTCGCAAAGAATAAATAATTTAATCATGATTCCCGCAACGACCCTGGGAACAGCTGTGACGAGCATGGCTGGACAGAATATTGGCGCCGGTGAGTGGGGGCGCGTGAATGCCATTACTAAGAACGGATTAATTGCAATCGTGTCTGTCATGCTTGGCATCGGGGCGTTAGTATTTATCTTTTCTGAGCAACTCATCTCTTGGTTTGTTGGTCACGATGAGACCGTTGCGTTTGGCAGTCAATATTTAAAAGCCGTGGCGTTCTTTTATCCCTTCCTTGGCATTAATTTTGTTTTGAACGGCGCTGTCCGGGCTTCGGGTGCTATGTTCCAGGTGTTAGTGTTAAATCTCATCTCGTTTTGGCTACTCCGCTATCCGTTAACTTATCTATTTGCCAAATGGATGGGTTCCGAAGGCATTGCTTTCGGCATTGCCGCGAGTTTTATCATCAGTAGCTTCTTCGCGATTGGCTATTATGTTAAAGGCGGGTGGCGCTCCATCCAAATTTTCTCTAAAGAATAGAAACGAAGAAGCTGGAACAAGAGTATATGAGTCGCAAAATCATCCGAACATAAAATCAGTTCGGATGATTTGCTTGAAATGGTGTTTTATGTAATCCCTTTATCAAATACTTCGCTTTCCGCAGACACGGCCTCCTTTATTCGAAGGATACTCGTATTTTCCGGATGCCGATAAAGGCAGCTAAACCGAGTAAAAAGATGATGCTTTCTACAAACCAGATATTTTGAAGAATGCCTGACTGGTACAATGCAGGTGCGGCGTCGAACAAAGCATGGATCCCGACAGCATACCATACATACTTGAAAGATCCTTTACGGACACCAACCAGCACTAAGAGTGATAAAAAGAGTTGCATGATGAGGGAGGCCACACGTTCAAGGCCGCTGATAAAATAAGACCAAAACGATGTACTCGTGATCTGTTCTTTCATGATTTTGGCTTGTTCTGGATCTAATTGACTGGCTACTTGATCGAATTGTCCAGCATTGATCATATTTGATAGCACTAGAGCATTAACTGCACCTATACCGCCGACCAACATAGCTTCAATACCGCCATGACCAAGGCCAAGGGATAATCCGTCACCATAAGATTGGTGCTTTTTTAACAGGAGCTTAAAACCGAAATATCGGCCGAATTCTTCAAATAAACCGGCCGCTAACATGCCATATAAAGCATACAGATAAGGGTTTGCGGACCACTTTAACGCCGGTTCATTTGGGTTCAGTAGAGCTACGTGTAACAGTTTTTCTAATATTTGACTGAAAATAATGAATACCAGGAGCCCCACACCTAGCGCCTTTATTGAGAGTAAATTTTTCCGTTTGAAAACAAATATTAATACAACCGGTAGAATAACTGATAAGACCAATTGTGCAATTATACCAGCGATTGACATCCCACTAACCATTCATGAAACCTCCGTTAAATATTAGTATTAATATCATTATCCGATAAGTGTAAATGAATATGACCGATTTGGCTATATTTTTCTGGATAACAAATGAAGAGGGTGAAAAAATAAACTTGAAAGGAGGATTAAAGTGAAACAAATGATTTCATTGTTGACAGCCGTAGCCCTTATTATTGGGCCCGTCCATTTTGTTGATGGAAAGGAGAATAAAAAATCACCTGAAAAGAAACAGCAACAGATTAAAATACCGAAATCTGTTATTGATATTTCTAAGGAAAATACGTACCCGAATCCGTCACAAGATGAACCGGAATTACAACCAAGTGAAATGACACAAGCATTACTGGAAACATCGAAAGTACCGATTGAAAATACAAATCTTATCCATTTGTTGAATGAATCTAATATTAATACATCAAAACTGTCACTCGGATATAATGCCATGATTTATTTAGGTAAGTGGCCGTTGAGCTACCAATCCAAGAAAACGACGGTAAATTGGCAGTACAAGAAAGTGAACGTGAATGAGTCAGATAACCGGGGTGGCAAAGGTAAACAAAAGCTTAATTTTAACCAAGAAAAGCAAATGAACGTCACTGGTGGACTAACAGCAGAAGTCCCTTCCCAAAAAGATGTTAAGAAATTGATGATGATGAAAGCATCTAAGCACACTAACTTACCCATAGCCTTTAGTACTATTATTGGCGCAAGAACAACTGCTGACCGCATTTATCATGTTGAACCGAAACGTGTGGGTCACTTAGAGGCGTACGTTCCGGCCGTAAACGAAAAAGGTACAGTGACGTATGGAGAAGTTTACCTCGGTCTTGACGGCGGCGACAAATTTATAAAGGTTAAAAATGTCACCCAACAAGGCATCGGCGCTTGGATTCCTGTTCAAGATTATGTATCCTTAAAATATCATGCATCAAAATAAAACCGGTACAGATTCGTGCCGGTTCTTTCATTATGAGGTGAAGCTGTTATGGGGAAAGCTGCGGAACATAAGCTTGAGCAAATACACTATTTACAAAATCGGTTGGCATTAATCGAGCAGATGGTTGGGTCGTTGGATGAAATGTCGACAAGTCATGACCTTGATCAGTTAATGGCACAGTTCCAAGCGCTCACAACAAAAATCAATCGCTTTAAGGAAGATTGGCAAAAAGCGTCTTCGTGAATGTACATAAATTGTGTGTGACGGGTTCATTATAATAGTAAAGGGGGAACCTGTCATGCCCGTTAAGTCATTCATAATCCTAAGTTGTGTGGCCATGATGTTTCTAGCGCCTGCACAGGCAGCGGCGGAAGCATGGTTCTTTAAACCAAATGGTAACGAACCACCAACAACTGATTCTAAGTATATCAAGCTTTTGGACAAATATGATGGTGCTTGGATTGGCGACCCAAGTAAGAAGACCATTTACCTGACATTTGATAACGGCTATGAGGAAGGCTATACTAAGGAAATCCTAGATGTTCTGGACAAGAAAAACGTTCCGGCTGCCTTTTTTATAACGGGACAGTATATTAAAGATCAACCTAAGGTGGTTAAGCGAATGGTTAAGGATGGCCATATCGTTGGTAATCATTCGTGGGGGCATCCCGATTTATCAAAAATTAGTGACAAAAAGTATAAAGTAGAAATTAAACGCTTGGATATGGCGTTTCACGAATTGACGGGCAAGCATATGAAATACGTGCGCCCCCCTCGTGGAACGTTCAGTAAACGGGCATTAGAACTCGGCTATAAGATGGGTTATCACAATATTTTCTGGTCGTTTGCCTATGTTGATTGGTTAACCGATCAACAGAAGGGCAAAAAGCATGCTTACAAAAGCATTATGAAACGCGTCCATCCAGGTGCCATCATGTTACTGCATACAGTTTCTAAAGATAATGCGAAGGCCCTTCCAAAAGTCATCGATGACCTTCGCGATGAAGGTTATCAATTCAAAAGCTTAGATTACCTTATGGGACATAAGAAAATACCTGAATTTATTTTTGGCTAGTTAAAGGTCATTGTTGTTTTACACAAACTATAAACTGCGTCGTAATATTCCGCTCCGGAAATACACCACGCTTTCCGCGGGTGACCCGTGAGCCTCCTCATGCCCACACCCGGGGTCCCCGAAAAGCAATTTTTTGCTTTTTGGGGTGGATTGATGTGGGTAGGATCAGCGTTGCCAGCGGAAAGCGAACGCCTGGAGCGGAAATCAACAGTCACGTTTAACAGAGTTATATTTATTAGATAAAGCAAGCACCGCAAGTTGCAGTGCTTGCTTTTTTATGTTTTAATTACGTTACGAACATATATTCTTGGGCAGGTGTTGGGTGTGTGGACCAAAACCATTAAAATAGAGCCACCGTATGACTTTGATCGGGGATTGCGAAGGCTAGCGTTTAATCCGCTTAATCAAGTGGATATTCACGAAAGACATATAAGTGTTCCACTCTGGCAAGATGATGAACCCATTGTTGTTCATGTTAAGGCAACGGGCCGTCTCCAGTCACCTTCGTTTCGCGTTACTTCAAATGGTGAGGAGCACGAGACGATACAGCAACTAACCCGTATTTTTAATTGGGATCAACCTCTACAGCCAGTTATTGATCATTTCCAAGGAACACAGCTTGAGTCACTTTTTACGACCTACTATGGAACGCCGGTAATTAAAGATTTCTCTCTGTACCGGTCACTGATGACGAGTATTATTCACCAACAGTTGAACTTAAAGGTCGCTCATATGTTGACGGAACGTTTCGTTCATACTTTCGGTTTTCAACATGAAGGCGTGTGGTTTTATCCACAACCACAAACTGTTGCGGCACTTGATTATCAACAGTTACGTGAGTTGAAATTTAGTCAACGGAAGTCGGAATATCTCATTGATACATCGCGAATGATCGCCGAGGGTCAACTAGATTTACCGAGTTTACATAATGAAAGTGATGAGGATGTTATCAAGACGCTTGTCAAAGTCAGAGGCATCGGTCCTTGGACGGCGCAAAGTCTGTTGTTATCAGGGATGGGGCGTTCTGATTTAATGCCTGCTAAAGATATCGGTTTGCAAAATGCTATAAAAGGTCTGCTGGGATTAGAGCGTAAACCGTCAGTATCCGAGATTGAGGTGATGAGTCAGGAATGGCGTCCTTATAATAGCTATGCTGCTTTGTATTTATGGGAAAGTTTAGGGAATCAAACTGTGTAGATAATGACCATGAGGAATCCTTTTTCATTTGTATCAAATTCTGATAATGTTATCATTGGAATGATTATTACATAAAGGAGAGAATCTATGAAATTAGGATTTTTGGTCTTTTACATCCTTTTATTTTGTTTAATAAATTTTGGAGGTACTGTTTTAGAAGATATAGCAGGTAGGAGTTTTTTGAAATACGCTATTATTGGTTTAATATCTGGAGCTCTAATGTATTTAGTCAAAAAGATTAATTACTTGAATAAAAAAGAGGTTTCAATTTGGATAGGAGTTTTAATTCTTATTGGTCTTCCTATTATTAGTATATTTTTTGACATGCTTATTTCGTAGAAAATCAATGGTTACCTAAATTGTTCTTTAGCATTTTAGCTAATGGAAGTCCCCTAGCAAGAACAGATTGTGCATTAACATCGATTTAAAATATTTCCTGAAAAGTGAAACAAAATAATCCTCACAAAAAACATAAACAAGTAGGTTTATGTTTTTTCACTTTTAAAATAAAGTTTTCTACTTGTTATGTTTATTTAATCAATTCTATGAGTTAGGATGAATTCCGTTGTCAAGACGAATTTTTATTTTTAAAGTGGGGTGCAATCATGGCTGATTGCTCCGACAGTAAAAGTAGAATATAGGTGAGTTTGGTCCATTACATTACAAATAGGCTGTCGAGACTTTCTCGACAGCCTGAGAAAAGGATATTCTAGCCGTTTAGTTAATACACTTGTTTAATAATGACCATTTAATAGTTTAAAATTGAAATTCTAATTGAAATTTAAGTAAGGGTGATAATGCACATAGCACAAATCATTACTCTATAGATCCTAAGAAGGAAATTATTTTATATAAAAAAGTTATATACACTTTCCACAGTGTTTTCCACAGAACAACCCCAGTAATGACGGTTATGCACAGCAATGTTCCACATTATCCACAATCAAAATCATTTCTATCCACACTTTTTATCCAAAATCGACAGCTTTTGAAATCAAGGCTTAACACACTTATGCACATATCCACAGAATTATTGACAATTTATCATGACTTGTTCACAAATTAACGCAAAAATTAAACTTCCTATATAAAAGCCGTTCCTCCAGCTATCTTTTTTCTATGCTGTCACGAACTAGGCACATGTGCATATGATGGGATTATTAGAGGTGGTGAGGTTATGAAGAATGAACAAGTGAGCATGGGCCGTGATGACTCATATGAGGTGGAACGGCAGCTTTGGAGGAAAGAGAGAAAAAGACAGCGATTCCTACAGACATTAACCGTTGTCTCACCATTATTCTTACTTGTTGTATGGGAAATTTTTGCGCGCACCAATATGATCGATGCACGGTTTTTCCCACCGCCAACGGCGATTTTACAGACGTTTTATGACATGGCCATGAGCGGGGAATTGTTCACCCATATAGGTATCAGTTTATACCGGATCTTTTTCGGCTTCTTGGCCGGTGTGGTCCCAGGGATTGTCATTGGGCTGTTAATTGGTATGTATATGCCGGTTCGTTACGCCTTACAACCCTTAATTATGGCCTTGATGCCGATTCCGACCATCGCTCTAATTCCACTTGTGATCATTATATTTGGGATTGGCGATTTATCAAAGATCGTGATCATTGGTTTAAGTGTGTTCTTCCCAGTTGCTATTAATACAGCTGCGGGTGTGAGTAATATTGATAGGGTATATGTCGAAGTGGCTAAGAACTATGGGGCCAAGTCGAAGGACTATTTCTTTAAAATTGCGTTACCAGGTTCACTCCCAGTGATGATGGAAGGGATTCAAATGGGGCAGGCCATTGCTTTACTCACAATTGTCGCTGCGGAAATGATAGCCGCTCAATCCGGTATTGGATATCTTATCTGGACGTCGTTTAAGATCTTTGACTTCAAATCCATGTTTGTCGGATTAATTCTGATCTCATTTTTCGGGTACCTATTTTCCATCCTATTGCGATGGATTCAACGTAAGCTTATACCGTGGCAGTAAACGTATTTTTGTGGAGGAGGTCATCTCATGAGTGGGGACACGAAAATCACGATTCGTGATTTAAATAAGATTTTCTTTAAAAAGGATTCCGAGGTTGTTGCTTTAAATAATATTAATCTTGATATTGCAGATGGTGAATTTGTTTGCCTCATTGGTCCAAGCGGTTGTGGAAAAACGACCTTGCTAAAAATTTTGGCGGGCTTGGAAGATACCAGTACGGGTGATTTTAATATCGTTTCTAGTGATCATGATCGTCCGTTACAATCAATGATTTTTCAAGAAAAAGGCGTCATTCCATGGATGACGGTGGAAGAGAATGTCGCCTTTGGACTTAATATGCGGCACGTTCCGAAAGCGGAGAGAGAGGAGCGGACCGATTATTATTTAGACAAAGTCGGTCTAAAAGACTTTCGCCACCTTTATCCATCAGAGATTTCCGGTGGGATGAAGCAAAGAGTCAGCATTGGGAGAGCCTTTGCCAATGACCCGGAAATTCTTTTAATGGATGAACCTTTTGCTGCTCTTGATGAGCAAAACAAATTTATTTTACAAGAGGAACTACTGAATATTTGGGCTGAAACGAAGAAAACCGTTTTATACATCACACATAGTATTGATGAAGCGTTGCTTCTGAGTGATCGAATTTTACTCATGAATGGTCAGCCCGGTGAGATTGTTAAAGAAAAGCATGTAGATCTGCCGCGACCCCGGACGATGGAAATGGTACGGTCTAATCCTGACATGAACGAGGAATTTGTGGATATATGGAATCACCTGCAACAGGCGGTCGCGGCCACCCGCCAATGATATAAATGGGGGCAAATAAAACAAAATAATAAGGAGGTTCATATATGTTTAAAAAGGGATTGGCGCTTGTCATGATAATCCCGCTAATCATGTTTGTCATAGCTGGATGTGGGTCAAATGATCAATCTGGTGAAACAGGGGTTAAAAAGAAGGCTGAACCTGTCGATGGAGAGTTAAAACCATTGGAGAAAGAAGCAACGGTGACGATTGCTGAAGACGGATCGGCATCGGGAGCCGGGTTCTATATCGCAAAAGAAAAAGGCTATTTCGAAGACTATAATATCAATGTCGAGTTTACGAAGTTCTCGAACAGTGACCAAATGATGCCGGCATTGGCGGCAGGAAAAATTGATATCGCCGGCGGCATTTCCTCCGCCTCATTTTTCAATTCCATTGCACAAGGGATTAATGTTAAAATGATTGCTGACAAAGGTCATAATATAAAGGGTCAATCCTATTTTTCATTTGTGATTAGAAAAGGGCTTCAAGATGAGATTCAATCATACAAAGACTTTAAAGGGAAGACTATCGCTGTTTCTACTAAGAACGGCGTTGATGATTACATCTTCAGCCAGATGCTTGAGCATGCTGGTCTAACGCGTGATGATGTTCAATTTGAATTAATGTCGAATTTCGGGAATATGACGGGTTCAATGGCTAATAAGCAGATTGATGCCGCATTACAAATTGAACCACTCATAACGAAAGGCGTTCAGCAAGGTGTGCATGTTCCATTTGGTGATGCGACCGATTATGCTCCTAAAGCACAGATTGCCATGGTATTAGGCTCACCTAAGTTTGTTAATGAGCGCCAGAAGGTAGCCTTACGCTTCATGGTTGCCTATTTAAAAGGGGTTCGTGATTATAATGACGCCTTTGTTAAAAATAAGGGTGGAAAAGACGAGATCATTAAGATTATGACTCAGCATACGTCTTTACAGGATCCGGAAATCTGGAAAAAAGTACGCGTGACTGGCTTGAATCCAAATGGCCGCATGTTCGTTGACAATATTAAGGATCAATATAAATGGTATCAATCACGCGGGGCCATCAAAGGGAACTTAAATTTTGATAAAGCTGTCGATACATCGTTAATTGAAAAAGCGGTTGATGTCCTTGGTGAATATAAATAGCAACAAAGATCCGCGCTTCCTAGGCGCGGATCCTTGTTGCTTATTTTCGATGTTTTTTTGCCCGGCTGTCGGCATTTTCAGCCCGTTCCATTGCTTCACGGTCGTCTTGATCTAATGGATCTGGATAGTTGGTATCTTCGTTTTTAGCCGTAGGGTTCATGTCGCGTTGCTCTTTTTCAGTCATTAATAACAACCTCCGTTAAGATTTTTTTCCCTGATCATAGGATCGGTCCGCACGTTTGAATTCCCGTTGATAGTTAACAGATTGAGTTTTGTTTAAGTTATACCAGTCACGCATTTTGTTTTCACTTTTGTTTTTACTCATGTCTATCACTCCTTGTTTATAGCTTTTCCTATTAACATTAATTTATAATCTTTAAACTGTTTATACAGCAGATTTTTGTTATGATATGGATGGTGATCCTATGACTTATCTGGTAACAAAAATCGCAGTGAATGAAAAAAATAAAAGTCATTATCATGTTCATGTTATGTCCGAAGAGGGAGAGGAAACGATCTTCGATATTCACGAAGATGTTCTGGTTTCCCAAGCTTTGCGAAAGGATTTAGAGTTGACGGCAACAGACATGGAACAGCTGAAGGAACGAGCGGAGCTCAATCAAATCTATCAATTGGCGATTCATTATTTATCGTACCGTATGCGAACGATTAAGGAATTGGGCGACCACTTGTCTAAAAAAGGCTATGATCATGAACGGGTGGGTCAGGTGGTTGAACGTCTGAAACAAGAAAAACTTTTAGATGATGCCGCTTTTGCTGCTGCTTTTGTCCGTTCTCGAAAAAATTTGAGTAACAAAGGCCCTAACATCATTCTTCAAGAGTTGCGTCAAAAAGGTGTGCAAAGGCAAACAGCTGAAACGGCACTTTCGGAATATCCTTTTCAAGATCAGTTTGATAATGCGCTTAAGGCAGCCCAAAAAAAATGGTCGCAACAAACAAGAAAATCCGCGACGGAAAGAAAACAACAAGTACAAGCCTTTTTATTACAGAAAGGGTTCACACATCAAGTTATCCCGGCTGTCGTGGATGAAATCAGCACATTAGATGATGGTCAGGAACGGGAAGCGATTCAGTATCAAGGGGAGAAGGCCCTTCGTAAATATCAAGCCAAATTCGAAGGACATGACTTGCGTCAGAAAGTGATGCAGTTTTTATATAGAAAAGGTTTCACACGAGATCTTATCGAGCAATTTCTCCAAGAGGCGTTGGATGATGAATAACTTATTAGAAAGGGAGATGAAGCTATGGAACGCCGTTACAGTGACATGAGCAAACATGAATTACGTTTAGAAATAGCCGAACTCAAGGAGAAGGCGAGGAAAGCTGAACAAATGGGCATGGTGAATGATTTTGCTGTTCAGCAACGGAAAGCTCAGATGGCTGAAGCTTATTTATTGGATCCTAGTGCCTTCAATCCCGGTGATGTCTGTCAAGTCGTCGTTAATCCAGAATTAACGGCTTTTACCATTTCTTATATGAACGGCGTATTTGCTTGGGGCACGCATCAGGATTCTGATAACGTTGTCGCTTACCCAATATCGATTTTGAAACAAGTGCGGTAAAATTTAAACTTGGTGCGCTGTCTGATTTAACTTCTTTTGCAGTTTTGCTTCGCTGTAAACCCAACCTGTATAAGAAGCAATCACACCATGGTCCTCATTGATATGAGCAATCGCGACAAATGGATAGTGTTTTCCATTATTAGTTAAATATCTGAGATCAATAAATCTAATTTCATGCAGATTGTTCTTTTTTGCCCATTCCCATCTATAAATGGGAGAAAACGATTGAAAGGCGGCGATGTTTTCATCCTGCTCAGCAAGGTGAAATAGGTCGTTTTCAGGAATCGGCTTGCGGTCAAATGTGTCTATAATGGTTAACTTGCCTCTATTAAGTTCACCAACGAAATATTGGTCCTCAGATTGAGCAGCCATATGATATTGAGTCCAATGAATGGTTGGTGAAAGGTGGACGTTCAATGCTCCATTGATGGTTGATTGAACTTGGTGTTCAGCGCGCCTCCGAGCTATGATACGCCAGATATAATAAATAATTAATATAGCATAAATCGTTAAAAAAATGACAACGGGAGCAGCAAATAAATACCAAAGCACAAATCCGGCAATGTGCAATCCGAATATCAATGGATCAAATATATTAATGCTTTCTAACGCAATCCATTTGTACGTTAAAGGTCTTAAGGCCTGTGTGCCATAGGCATTAAAGATATCAACAAAGACATGTAAAAACACCCCGAGAAACGACCAGATCCAAATATGAAATAGATTGGCTTCGGGAAAAAAGGTTTGTATGACACCTGTTAAAACAATGGGCCACAAACAAGTTGCAGGAATTGAATGTGTCGCACCGCGATGATTACGGATATATGTGGCGTTATCCTTTGCCTTAAGCACGGTGTCAATATCCGGAATAACTGAGGCGGCAATGGTTGCAAATAATAGAGCGTTATCTGTCGCAGCATGTGTGGTTACGACTGGGTCAACAGACGTTAATGCATATAGACCGATGCCCATGACAACGTGCGTGCCGGTGTCCATATGGTCAGGATCTCCTTTCATGATGTCTACCTTAATAAAAATGGGTGCTATTGTAATCTATGATTCGGCCGGACAACCCGTGAGCCTATTTTGCACTTAAAGAAAATATAAACGCTTCAAAAACGATGTTCGGTTAAGAACGTCACGTCTTTGAAAACGCCAAACTCAACTCGCATCTTATGAGTCCAAGTTTTCTTTACTCATCAAATTTTGGAGGAATCAGTTTTGACATCACCGATGATTAACCCTGATTTTAGTCAGAACCTTGTCCGATGGTTCAAGGATAACAAACGGGACTTACCTTGGAGAAGAACGAATAATCCCTATTATATATGGATATCCGAAATTATGCTTCAGCAAACGCAGGTAGACACAGTTATTCCCTATTTTAACGCATTTATAAACCAATTTCCTGAACCAGAAATCTTAGCTCAAGCTGATGAAAGTCAGGTCCTGAAGGCCTGGGAAGGTTTAGGGTATTATTCAAGGGCTCGAAATCTTCATCAAGGGGTTAAAGAAGTTGTTGAGAGTTACGGAGGTCATGTTCCTGATAATAAGAAGGACATTCGATCCATTAAAGGCATCGGTCCTTACACAGCTGGTGCCATCCTGAGCATCGCATTTAACCAACCGGAACCTGCCGTTGACGGCAATGTCATGCGCGTGATGTCCCGTGTCTTATTAATCGATGACGATACGAGTAAGCAGCAAACGAAACAAACGTTTGAACGCATTTTATCTGACATCATTCCTGAACATGAAGCTTCCGCTTTTAACCAAGGATTAATGGAGCTAGGAGCTTTAATTTGTAAGCCAAAACAGCCATTATGTGAGCATTGCCCTGTCCGTGAGCAATGTCTGGCCTTTGATGAAGGGGTACAAACAGAATATCCCGTTAAAAAGAAAAAAGCCAAACAAAGACATGAGTATTATGGCGTCTTGTTTGTGCAAAATGACACCGGTGATGTGTTGATTAGACAACGACCTGATCAGGGACTGTTAGCAGGTCTTTGGGAATTTCCAATGGTGGCATTCAATCATCCCAATGAATCCATCTCAGATGTTCTAGAAAAGCAAGATGTCCTATTGTCTTTGGAGAGCACAGGTATACAATTCACTCATACATTTACACATATCAAGTGGCATATGGACATTTATAAAGCTCGTACGTTTGATCGTGAATTACAGGAATCCTTTGGCGGCTATTGGGTCAATCAAGAAGATTTGGATCAATATCCTTTTCCTGTCTCCCATCAAAAAGTCATACAAAAATTAAGAGCGATTTAGGGATTTCCGCACAATCGCAGGCATTGGAATACATGTCGTAAAGAAAAGGCGTCTCACAAATTGTGAACGCCTTTTTTACTAAAAAATTGTGTTCTCACTACATAAAAGGAAAATGTCGTGGTTACATTAATAGGCGTGGAGGTGATATAGTATGGCAAAGAACAAACAACAGCAGCAACAACAAGGCCAACAAGCTGCTCAACAAGGTAAACAGGCGCTTTCCCAAGCTGGCAGCCAAACTGATGCTCAACAAGTGCAACAACAAAATGCACAACAAGGGCAAGCTCAGGCTGGCCAACAAGGTCAATCTCAAGCTGCACAAACTGACGCACAACAAGTTCGTCAGCAAAACCAAAAGTCCCAACAAAAGGGACAACAGTAACATCACCTTACACAATGGCTCCTTATCACTGGGATAAGGAGCCATTTTTTTGTAGTTAAAAGTAAAATTAAGGCTTGACGATAAGTCAAGTTTTCTTATGTTTCTAGGGCCTATCCATTGCTTTTAGAATCAGAAAAACGATATGATTGTACATAATGAAGCATCGGAGGCGTACCCATGTGTGGCAGATTTACGTTGACTTTCGATTTAGAACAACTCTTTAATCGGTTTAATATTGCCTATCCTGCAGAGTTTAACTTGGATATGAGTTATAATATTGCACCATCACAAGAGGTCGTCGCTGTTGTCAAAGGCCATAAGGGAAATAAAATAGGAAAACTGCGCTGGGGACTCGTACCTTCTTGGGCTAAAGATCCGTCGATAGGTCATAAAATGATTAATGCCCGGTCGGAAACGGCACCGGAGAAACCAAGTTTTTGTGAGCCTCTACAAAAGCGGCGTTGTCTTGTCATAGCTGATGGTTTCTATGAATGGAAAAAGATCGGCGGACAAAAACAGCCTTATTATATCTATTTAAAGGATCGTCGTGTGTTTGCCTTTGCCGGTCTATGGTCAGTATGGAAACAAGGCGGCGAGCGCTTGTCAACTTGTACAATTTTAACAACGAAGGCAAATACGATGATGGCTGACTTACATCACCGGATGCCTGTCATTCTTAATAAAGAACAAGAAAAAGCGTGGCTGAACCCACAGACGGAATTAAATCAACTTAAAACGATGATGATATCATATCCCTCTGAAGAAATGGATGCACATCCTGTCTCAGATGCGGTCAATTCTCCTAAAAATAATAGCTATGCTTTAACGGAGCCGTTAATAAACAAATGATTTGAAAATTGAAGAGCAACATAATAACATACCTTATGTTAGGTTGACCGAAAGGAAGAAACTAATGCGCTTTCCTCACCCGGGTAATGTGATCGAAGTTCAAAGTTATAAACATGATGGTACGTTGCACCGCGTTTGGGATGAAACTTGGGTGCTATATCGTTCAACAAACACAATTATTGGTGGGAATCATCGAACGACCGTGACCGAATCCAATGGGGAACAATGGTATACTAAGGAGCCAGCGATTACCTATTTTAGTACGGAAAAATGGTTTAATGTGATTGCGATGCTTCGAGAGACTGGGGTTCATTACTATTGTAACCTCGGTTCACCCATTACTTGGGATGGCGAAGCTCTTAAATATATCGACTATGATTTAGATATCAAGGTGTTTCCAAATATGTCCTATCGGCTTTTAGATGAGGATGAATACTCTGAGCACAAGCAAGAAATGAATTATCCTGATCAATTGGATCATATATTGAGATCTCACGTTAGTGAATTAATTGACTGGATTGAGAAGCGAAAGGGACCATTCAATCAGCAGTTTACTGATAAATGGTACGACGCTTTTAAGCAGCATGTGAAAGCTAGGTGATGAATTCTGGGCAGTATTAAACGGTACATGACATTTGTTCGGCCTTATATGAAGCAAATTATCATAACGGTCTTTTTTGGTATTTTGAAATTCGGTATCCCGTTATTGTTACCGTTGCTTTTAAAATTTGTGATTGATGATGTCATCAATGCACCCATAAGCCGCTCCGACAAGCTGGAAAAGCTACTATATGTCCTCGGGGTTGCTTTTTTTGTTTTCGTCGTTTTGCGGCCGCCGGTAGAATATTACCGGCAATATTTTGCGCAATGGACGGGAAATAAAGTTTTATTTGATCTTCGTGACCGCCTGTTTGATCATATACAAAAACTGAGCTTACGGTACTTTTCTAATTCAAAGGCCGGGGAAATCATTAGCCGTGTCATTAACGATGTGGAACAAACGAAAAATTTTGTTATGACTGGTCTAATGAATATTTGGTTAGATATGGCAACTATTCTTATTGCTCTTGTGATCATGTTTACGATGGATCCATTACTTACACTGGTATCCATGTCGATGTTTCCATTTTACGGTATTGCAATTAAGGTCTTTTATACTCGATTGCGGGAGTTGACACGCAACCGTTCCCAGGCACTTGCAGAAGTTCAAGGGCATTTACACGAACGGGTACAGGGCATGAATGTCATCAAAAGTTTTGCATTGGAAGACTTTGAGAAGACACAATTTAAAAATCGAAACCAAAATTTCTTTGATCGTGCGCTTGACCATACGATTTGGAATGCCAAGACGTTTATGGTTGTCAATACGGTCACCGATATCGCACCATTACTAGTCATCGGTTTTGGCGGTTACTTTGTGATTACGGGCGGTATTGCAGAAATCGGAACGTTGGTGGCTTTTTTTGGTTATATGGAAAGACTTTATGGGCCACTACGGCGTCTGGTCAGTTCCTCAACAGTCTTAACACAATCGATTGCGTCCATGGATCGTGTGTTTGAGCTAATGGATGAGACGTATGACATTGTTGATCGGCCTAATGCTAAACCGCTCAATAATGTCAAAGGCCATATTGAGTTTACAAACGTTGATTTTGAATATGAACACGAAGACGGTGAGGTTTTAAAAGATATTGATTTGCAAATCGAACCCGGCGAAACGATCGCATTCGTTGGTATGTCGGGTGGCGGGAAGTCAACTCTTGTAAGCTTGATGCCGCGGTTTTACGATGTGACTAAAGGTGCCATCCGCTTAGATGGTGAAGATATTCGAGATCTACAAGTCCGGAGCCTGCGTGACAAAATCGGGATGGTTTTGCAGGATAGTGTTTTGTTTTCCGATACGATCAAGGCAAATATTCTTATGGGAAATCCAGACGCATCAGATGATGAAGTGATTGAGGCTGCGAAGAAAGCGAACGCTCATGACTTCATCACTGCTTTGCCGAACGGTTATAATACGGAAGTTGGTGAACGTGGGGTGAAACTCTCAGGTGGTCAGAAACAGCGGGTTTCTATTGCGCGCGTCTTTCTTAATAATCCGCCTTTGCTGATTCTTGATGAAGCGACCTCATCTTTAGACTTAGAAAGTGAACATTTGATCCAGGAATCTATGGATGCCTTAGCGAAAAATCGGACAACGTTTATTGTAGCCCACCGTTTGTCAACAATCACTCATGCCGACAGAATTGTTGTTATGAAAGACGGCAGAATTGCTGAAGTCGGCAACCACCATGCATTAATGGCAGAGCGCGGTATCTATTATGACTTGTTTCAAGTGCAGCAGTTGGAAGATTAACCTAACTCGATATAATCTAGCCAGAACACCCTCATTAAAAATAATGGGGGTGTTTTTGTGTGTACAAAAATCAATCATATTAAAGTTATTCATCACATATATTTGTCCAAACAATAAAAATAATTTAGATAATTGTTGATACGGCTATGAAAGGGGGAAATGTATGTCAGATGCGGTGCTTAAAGTGGAAGGGCTAAGGACTCACTTTTTTACAGATGATGGACAAATTCCAGCTGTTGACGGTGTTGACTTTGCTATTAATGAAGGAGAGATCCTTGGTGTCGTTGGCGAATCCGGCTGTGGTAAAAGTGTGACGTCCTTATCGATTATGGGGTTGTTGCCGAAACCACCCGGAGACATCGTTGACGGCCGGATTTTATATGATGGTCAGGATTTAGCCAAGTTGCCAGAAAAGAAAATGCGCCGGATTAGAGGGAATGACATTGGCATGATTTTTCAGGAACCGATGACATCACTTAATCCAGTTTATACCATTGGTGATCAACTCCTTGAAGCCATACGCCTTCACAATAAGTGGTCTAAGTCACAATCAAGGGAAAAGGCAGTCGAACTTCTTGAGTTAGTAGGCTTACCAAGAGCTGAGGAAATGTTGCGTGATTATCCGCATCAGCTTTCAGGAGGTATGCGTCAGCGGGTTATGATTGCTATAGCCATGGCCTGTGATCCGAAAGTGCTTATTGCTGACGAACCGACAACGGCCCTTGATGTCACGATACAAAAGCAAATTCTAAATTTAATGAAAGATTTAAATAGTCACACGGGTACAGCGATTATGTTGATTACACATGACTTAGGTGTTGTTGCACAAATGTGCGAAAGAATTGTGGTGATGTATTCCGGAAAGATTGTAGAGCAGGGGTATGTTAGAGATATTTTCAAGCATCCGCAGCACCCTTATACAAAAGGATTGATTCAATCAGTCCCCGATATGCGTAAACATAAGGATCGGTTATATTCGATTCAAGGGAATGTACCGAACCCAGGTTCGATTCAACAAGGGTGTCATTTTGCTCCCCGGTGCGATTTCGCAACTGATCAGTGTTTAACCGTCACTCCTGAACTGGAAATGACGGGTGAACATCATAGCGTCCGTTGTTTACGGCATAAGGAAATTAGGGAGGAGCAATATGAGTGAGACATTATTAACGGTACGTGATTTAAAAAAGTATTTTCCGATAGAAGGCGGTGTTTTTAATAAGCCAGTCGGTGAGGTTAAAGCCGTTGACGGTGTATCCTTTGAAATAAAAAGAGGGGAGACGCTGGGCCTTGTGGGTGAGTCAGGGTGTGGTAAATCGACGACAGGGCGGATGTTGATGCGATTGCTGGAACCAACAGAAGGTCAGATTGTTTTTGCGGGTGAAGACCTGAGTGAACTTGATAAAAAAAGAATGCGGAGCATGCGTAAGGATATGCAAATGATTTTTCAAGACCCATTTGCTTCACTCAACCCGCGTCACACTGTGGAAACAATCATTGAAGAACCTATGATTGTCCACAATCTCGCCAATAAGCAGGAACGAAGAAAAAGGGTTAGAGAGTTGTTAGAAGTGGTCGGCTTAAACAGCTACCATGCCAAACGTTATCCGCACCAATTCAGCGGCGGACAACGCCAGAGAATCGGCATTGCCAGAGCTTTGGCTGTTGACCCTAAATTAATCATTGCCGATGAGCCGGTTTCCGCTTTGGATGTTTCCATTCAGTCACAAGTCATTAATCTGATGGATGATTTGCAAGAGCAATTTGATTTAACCTTTCTTTTCATTGCCCATGATCTCAGTGTTGTCCATCATGTCAGCGACCGTGTGGGGGTGATGTATCTCGGAAAAATGGTTGAGATGGCTGCTGCGGATGATGTGTATAACCGTCCTAAGCATCCGTATACCCAAGCACTCTTATCAGCCATTCCTGTTCCTGATCCAGACAATCAAACGGAGGAAGTGGTATTACAGGGGGATGTGCCTAGTCCTTCACATCCGCCTGAAGGGTGTGCCTTCCATACGAGGTGTCCAGTCGCTATGGAGAAGTGTTCGAAGGTCCGTCCAGTATTTACAGAAGTGGCAGACGGTCATTTTACAGCCTGTCACTTGTATGAATCATGAATGAATCAAAGGGGGAAGACGATGCGTCGGTTGTCAATCGCTAGTTTGGTCGCGTTAATGACATTGTCTTTAGTACTTATGGGGTGCTCATCTTCGACTTCTGACAACAATAGTGAGGATCAGAGTCAGGATACGGGTCAAGATAATGGCAGCAATGTCCTCGTTTTTGGACGCGGAGCTGATTCCCAATCGCTGGATCCGGCTGTTCCAACGGATGGTGAATCGTTTAAGGTTACTAAAAATATCTATGATACTTTAATTGAATATGACGGACAGACAACTGATATAACAAAAGGCTTAGCCACAGATTGGAAAATTAGTAACGGCGGCAAGACCTATACCTTGACGCTACGAGAAGGCGTTAAGTTTCATGATAACACCGACTTTAATGCCGAAGCGGTTGTATTTAATTTCGAACGGTGGAAAGAAGGAGATTTCGCTTATTATGCTTCTATGTTTGGTGCCGGTGATGACAGTATTATTAAAAATGTGAAAGCTGTTGATGATTATAAAGTCAAATTTGAACTTAAAAAGCCTCAAGCGCCATTTTTAAAAAACCTAGCGATGTCTCCGTTCGCGATTGCTAGTCCAACAGCCGTTAAGAAATACGGAGATCAATACGGAAAAGAGGCTGCTGTGGGCACCGGTCCGTTTAAATTTGAAGAGTGGAAAGCGAAAGATACGATTACTTTAGTCAAAAATGATAGCTATTGGCGAGAAGGGCAACCCAAACTTGATCGGGTGGTATTTAAAGTCATTCCTAATAATTCATCACGCTTAAACGCTGTGAAAAGCGGCGAAATTGACTTGATGGATGGAGTTAATCCTAGTGATATTAAAGAAGTCAATGGTAATGAAAACCTTGAAGCTTTTTACCGTCCGCCAATGAATGTTGGTTATCTAGGCTTTAATACACAAGCGGAAGGACCGATGAGTGATCCAAAGGTACGGAGAGCATTAAGCCATGCTGTTGATAAGCAAGCCCTTATTGATGCATTTTATGCTGGTAAGGCCAAGCCAGCGAAAAATCCAATGCCCTCAAGCATTGCCGGATACAACGATAGTATTCAAGATTATGAGTTTGACTTAGATAAAGCTAAAAAACTATTGGCAGAGGCCGGTTATCCTGATGGTTTCAAAACGGAATTTTGGACAATGGCTAATCCGCGTCCTTACATGCCGCAGCCGAAAAAGATTGCTGAAGCGATCGCGAATAATTTAAAACAGATCGGTGTTGAAACGGAGATCCAGTCGATGGAATGGGCCACCTATCTTGAAAAAGTGGAAAAAGGCGAGGCGCCTATGTTCTTGCTGGGGTGGACCGGTGATAATGGTGATCCTGATAATTTCTTATACACTTTGTTACACAAAGATACAATCGGTAGCAACAACTATGCCCGTTATGATAACGCTGAGGTCAATGAACTTCTCAAAAAGGCACAAAAGTTAACCGATGAACAAGAAAGAAATAAATTATATAAACAGGCTCAAGAGATCATTCATAAAGACGCACCATGGATTCCTGTAGCCCACTCGACACCGGCTCTGGTTGGTAAAAAGACAATCGAAGGCTTTAAGCCGCATCCGACAGGATCGGATAAGCTCAATACGGTTTATTTTAAGAAGTAGTGATTGACTGTGGGGAGTGTGCGGGTACACTCCTCATTTTCATTTCAAATGCCGTGGAGGTGAAATAATGTTTGCCTATACGATTCGTCGATTGCTATCACTTGTTCCAGTTCTGATTGGGATGTCGTTAATTGTATTCTCAATTATTAGAGCAATTCCGGGAGATCCAGCCAAGGTCATGCTTGGAACTAAAGCGACCCCTGAAGCTATTGAAAATTTACGAGCATCTTTAGGACTTAATGATGCCTGGTATGTTCAATATGTCGATTATGTCAAAAATTTATTAACGGGTAACTTTGGCACATCACTTCGAACCAAAGCTGAAATTAGTCAGGAGCTATGGCCACATTTGGCGGCAACGGCTGAATTAGCCATTTGTGCGATGATCATTGCGGTGATTATTGGTGTGAATGCCGGAATTATTTCGGCATGGAAGCAAAACTCAATTTTTGATATTGCGGCCATGATTGTCGCTCTAGTAGGTATATCGATGCCGATATTCTGGCTTGGTCTCATGGAGCAATGGTGGTTTTCGATTAAACTTGAGTGGTTACCATCAATCGGTCGTGACAATATTCGAAATCCAGTGGAACCGATCACCCATTTTTTATTGATTGATACTTTCATTCATGGCAACATGGCACAATTTTGGTCTACGGTGAAACATCTAATTATGCCAAGTATTGCATTGGGAACGATTCCAATGGCGATTATTGCCCGGATGACTCGTTCAAGTATGTTGGAAGTCTTGCGTTCGGATTATATACGGACGGCTCGTGCTAAAGGGCAGCGGATGTTCTGGGTCGTTTATAAACATGGTCTGAAAAATGCCTTTATACCTGTTCTGACGGTGATTGGTTTACAGTCAGGATTATTATTAGGCGGTGCGATTTTAACAGAAACGATTTTTAGTTGGCCGGGTATTGGCCGCTATGTCTATGACGCCATAGTTTACAGAGACTATCCGGTGGTTCAGTCAGGAATATTGGTTATTGCCTTTATTTTCGTCATTATTAATCTTATCGTGGACTTGCTATATGCTGTATTCGATCCGCGAATCAAATACAAATAGGAGGGGATCCGAGCATGTCTGATATTGCAACGAACAAACGTCGGCAACCGGCCCCTGTGGAACCTGAAGATCATCAAGTTGTCTCCCCGTGGCGGGAAGCTTTTAAAGTGTTTCGACGCAATAAGTTGGCAATGCTAGGGGCCTTGATCATCCTCGCTTTTATTGTTTTAGCCATTGCCGCCAGTTGGATTGCCCCGAAAGGCTATGATGTGCAAATATTGGCTGATCGTTTGCAAGCACCATCTGCTGAACATTGGTTCGGGACGGATGATTTTGGCCGTGATATATTTGAAAGAATGATTTATGGTGCGCGGATATCCTTATTAGTTGGTTTTTTATCCGTCATTGGATCCGTGATCATTGGAATATGTCTTGGTATTTTAGCAGGTTATTATGGAAAATGGGTCGATATGGTCATATCTCGAATCTTCGATATCATGCTAGCCTTCCCAAGTATTCTTTTAGCGATTGCTATTGTTACCATTCTTGGACCATCGTTGATGAATGCCTTGATCGCCATCGCTATTGTGAATGTTCCTAATTTTGGGCGTTTGATTAGATCGAAGGTGCTGAGTTTAAAAGAAGAAGAGTTTATAACAGCTGCACGGTCGGTAGGAATGAAAGATACACGGATTCTGTTCCATCATATTCTTCCCAATAGCCTTGCCCCAATTATTGTTCAAGGGACACTTAGTGTGGCAACGGCCATTTTGGATGCTGCGGCTTTAGGTTTCCTTGGACTTGGTGCTCAACCGCCGTTACCGGAATGGGGGTCCATGCTCTCATCCAGCCAAGATTACCTTACGGATGCCCCTTGGACGATGATATTCCCGGGGGTGGCCATCATGATGACTGTGCTTGGATTTAATTTGATGGGAGACGGTCTTCGGGACGCGCTTGATCCAAAAATGAAGAAATAAAACAAAGCGATCCGCTAAAAAACGGATCGCTTGTGTGTGGGGTCAGACCCCAGCTAATTGTTCAAAAGCCTTTTCAACGGCTTCGATCGTTTGATCAATATCTTGTTCGGTATGTGCGATCGTTAGGAACCATGCTTCATATTTGGATGGTGCCAGATTAATACCTTGATCGAGCATGAGTTTGAAAAAGCGCCCGAATAGATCACCATCCGTCTTCTGAGCATCTTCGTAGTTTTTGACATCATGATCGCTGAAATAAAGGGTCATCGCACCTTTAAGTCGATTTAACACAATGGGTAGTTGATATTTTTCATTAGCTTGTATAATGCCCTTTTCAAGTCGTCTGCCAAGCTGATCAAGCTGGTCATAAACGCCAGGTTCTTTAAGGACTTCAAGGCAGGCAATGCCAGATGCCATCGATAAAGGGTTCCCGGCCATTGTACCGGCTTGATAAGCGGGTCCAAGTGGTGCTACCTGCTCCATTATTGAGACTTTACCTCCGTAGGCACCTATTGGCAATCCGCCGCCGATGATTTTACCCATAGCGGTCATATCAGGTTCAATCCCAAGTAAATTTTGCGCACCTCCGTACATAAACCGGAAAGCGGTAATCACTTCATCGAAAATAAGCAATGAACCATTTTCATGGGCGATTTCCTTGACCTTTTCCAAAAATCCTTGTTCAGGTTCAACGATGCCAAAGTTACCAACAATTGGTTCGACGAGGACAGCTGCAATCTCGTCTCCCCAATGCTCAATCGCTTTTTCATAATTTTTAAGGTCATTGAATGGGACTGTGATCACTTCATTGGCACTACTTTGCGTCACACCGGCGGAATCCGGTGAACCAAGTGTCGAGGGTCCGGATCCCGCTTCGACGAGAACAAGATCAAAATGCCCATGATAACTTCCTGCGAATTTCAAAATTTTATCTCTTCCAGTATATGCTCTTGCAACACGAACGGTTGTCATTACAGCTTCGGTACCTGAGTTAACGAACCGGACTTTTTCTAATGAGGGAATGGCGTCGATCAACATATCCGCAAATTGGTTTTCAAGCTTTGTTGGTGTCCCATAAAGGACACCTTTAGCAGCCTGATCTTGAATGGCTTCTGTGATATGGGGATGGGCATGACCTGTAATAATCGGCCCATATGCACCAAGAAAGTCAATATATTTTTGGCCATCAACATCCCAAAAGTAGGCTCCTTCAGCTTTCTCCATGAAAACGGGTGTACCACCGCCAACACCTTTATAGGCTCTGGAAGGGCTATTGACACCGCCGACGATTTTAGCTTGAGCATCTTCATACAAGGCTTCTGTTTTTTCTAAACGACCCATATGTACTCACCAGACCTTTCTATCTATGTCTCCATGTTATTTTAACACGAAGCCTTAGGTATTGTTTTTTGAATATAGACAGGCAAAAATTTTGTGATATGATGTTCATAGACTGTGTTTTCGGGAATACATATATAAAGGGATCTGAGACGCGGTAACGTTCAGATCCCATACAACGGACTTTATGCCCCAACACAGGGGTGGCTTACGCAGAAGAACAAGACCTCCCACTTGCCTTTTCCCCAAGGGAGGTCTATTTACGTTTTGACTGTGACAGTATGGCAACAAACGTGCCAAAGGCAATCATTAACGATACCGCCTCGAATACTGTCAATGGCATCACCCCCTTTCGAAGGGCAAGCCATCCCCCATGAGTTGTCCGTTGTATTCCTTTTATTGTAACACGTGGTCAAAAAAGGTTTATCGACCGTTCGATGGGTTTTAAACACCGACTATTGTTGTGATTTGCGGAATAATTGGTTGTTCAGGCAGTAACCTGTGCCTTTATACCTAAAAATAAGGTGTCCCAGAATATGGGGCACCCTATTTTTCATTATGAGGTTCTTTTCGAAGTTCATCTAAAAAGTACTGAAGAATGCGAGCGGTCATTCCCCAGATACTATAATTTTTATAGTCAAAAAATAGTTCCGTCATGGGCCGCTTTCGCCATTGGTAGTTTTCCCCGAGTGCTAGTTTATGATAAGGAAAGTCACTCTTCGGTTCTGGGGTTAAATCAACGTTATGCTGGGCAGGCTCTATATTAAGAAGTTCATCCAAGGGTACAGTGAACGTCTCAGCAACTTCATCTCTATTAATTTGGTAATCTAATGTGTGAATGATACCAACAAAGGGGTAAACAATTAAATGACTGGATGGTACATAGAGATCCATTTTTTGAATGGTTTCAATATGATGCTCGTGAATTCCGAGTTCTTCGGATGTTTCACGTATGGCGGTGAACTCCGGTGTTTGATCTGATGATTCGATTTTACCGCCGGGAAAGCAAATGTCACCTGGTTGGCTTTTGAGTTGCAATGAACGGACTTCAAATAACAAATGCCAACGATGATGATAGTGAACGAGGGGAATGAGAATTGCTGCTTTTCTAGCGTCACGTTCACCCATGATGCTCTGACCTTGGTGCTTAATTTGTTTTTTTATCGTTTCGATATGCATAATAATCAAACTCTCAAAGTATCTTTTGCTACAATATAACATACTTACGGGTATAAGGTGTCATGATTGAGAAGTTGACGAAGTTTTGAGAAAATGAGAGTAAACACTAGCATATTTTGTGCGTCGCGACGTAGTCGCAATGACTGTAAAGGGAGTGATTTATAATGAAAGCAATTGTACATAATGGAGAGTCTGGTTACGCGGGCTTAGAATATTCCAATACACAACAACCGGAAGTCAAGAAGAATGAAGTAAGAGTCCGATTAAAGGCAGCTGGTTTAAATCATCGTGATTTGTTCGTCTTAAATCGGCACACGACAGAACATCCGCCACTGGTTATTGGATCTGACGGCGCCGGCGTTATCGAATCTGTAGGGACTGGTGTGGGACATGTGCACCCAGGGGATGATGTTGTTATCATTCCAAGTCTAGGTTGGAATGAGAAAAGTGACGCACCTCCGAAAGGATTTGAAATTCTTGGCTTTCCTGATAACGGGACATTTGCTGAATATGTTACCGTACCCGCTGACAATGTCGTGAAAAAACCCGCTTACCTTGAGTGGGATGAAGCCGGTGTCCTTCCATTGGGGGCATTAACCGCCTATCGGGCTCTTGTTACCCGGGCCGAGATTCAAGATGGACAGACCGTTTTTATTCCTGGGATTGGCAGCGGTGTTGCAACTTATTTGCTCCAGTTTGCCAAAGCTAAGGGGGCCCGCGTCATTGTTACTTCTCGTCATCCAGAAAAGTTGGCTCAAGCTGTGGAAATAGGAGCCGATTTGGCCATTAATACGAATGATGATTGGGCTGAAGCTTTACAAGACGAGGAAATCGACATCGTTATTGATAGTGTGGGTGCGGCAACATGGCAACGATCTTTGGAAGTTCTGAAAAAAGGCGGTACGATTGTTGTTTTCGGTGCATCTGCCGGGGATGAAATTACATTGAATCTTCGTGACTTTTTCTATGGTCAATATAATCTGCTTGGTTCAACTATGGGAAGCGGCGAAGAATTCCGAGATATGATTCAATTTATTGAAGCTCATCACATCCGTCCTGTCGTTGATTCTGTGGTGGATTTGCAAGATGTTAAACAAGCTATGGATAAGCTTGAGGACAGTAGTCAATTTGGCAAGCTTGGTATTAAAATTTCTGATTAATTTTAAGGAGGATGACTTATGGTATTAGAGGCAGGCCAAATAGCCCCAGAGTTTACTTTAAAATCAACTAATGGTGAAGATGTTAATCTAGCGGATCTCAAAGGACAAAATGTCGTTTTGTATTTTTACCCAAAAGATATGACACCGGGTTGTACGACAGAAGCGTGTGACTTTCGTGATCAGAACGCCGCATTTAAAGATTTGAACACGGTTGTGCTTGGTGTTAGTCCTGATCCCGTCGAGCAACACCAAAAGTTTACAGAAAAACACGAATTGCCGTTTACACTGTTGGCTGATACCGAACATGACGTTGCAGAAGCCTATGGTGCCTGGCAGCTAAAGAAAAAAGCCGGTAATGAATCTATGGGCATCGTCCGTTCGACTTTTGTTATCGATGAAGACGGTCGTGTTGCAAAGGTCTGGCCGCAAGTTAAGGTTGATGGACACGTTGATGAAGTTCTTGAGTATGTTAAAGAAAATTTAGCTTAATATAAATGAGTCACAAGGATATTGAAGGAGCGCTTCCCCGCTTCGCTAAGTACGACCACATCATTTTTAGCAGGGAAGTCAATCGACGTAGTATAAATGATTGTAGATGGAGTGCGGGGGATAACTCTGCGCTCCTTATCTTTGGGGAGGTTATTTTATGAACGTGGTTACATCAGCTAAAATCAGGCGTGATTTACGCGCAGAGCTTCATCAAGAATTTCCTAGGATTAACTTTTCCTTTCACACATCAATGAATGAAGCGAAGCATGATTTGCAACAGGCCGACATACTTATAACATATGGAGAAGACCTGGATGCTGAAATCATTAACGGTGCCGAACGCTTAAAGTGGATAATGGTCATTTCAGCAGGCGTCGAGAAAATGCCACTAGAAACGATTTTAAATCAAAATATTACCGTAACGAACGCACGGGGGATTCACAAAATACCCATGGCAGAATATACTCTAGGCGTTTTGCTTAAGACAATAAAAAATATGGATACATGGTATGATAATCAACAAGCCCATGTTTGGGATCGTTCGGTAACAATGTCTGAATTGGCTGGAAAAACAATGACTATTATTGGCCCCGGGGCAATCGGCGGTGAGGTGGCCCGTCTTGCCAAAGCATTTCGCATGAATACCCTCGGGATTAACCGTACAGGAAAATCAGCTAATCATATTGATGAAATGTATAAGATGCAACAAATGATAAAACCATTGCAGGCGGCTGATTTTGTTGTGTCCATTCTTCCTTACACTAGCGAAACCGAACAACTGATAACTAAGACACAGTTTGAAGGAATGAAGTCATCGGCTATATTCATTAATATTGGCCGCGGACAAACAGTCCGTCAAGCTGATTTGCTTGAGGCCCTTAACGAAGGGGACATTGCTCATGCTGTGCTAGATGTTTTTGAAGAGGAACCTTTAGATGCTGAGCATCCGTTTTGGGCTATGGATCAGGTTACCATCACCCCTCATTTTTCGGCGATAACATCACAGTATCAGCCACGGGCCATTGATATTTTCAAACGTAATTTGCGAAAATATATCAATGGTGAACGAGATTTCGTTAACTGGGTTGATATGAATAGGGGGTATTAATCGTGCGTGTGTATACAAGATCTGGAGACAAAGGAACGACATCACTCATTTACGGAAAACGGGTAAGAAAAGACGATGTGCGAGTCGATGCATACGGAACATGTGATGAAGCCAATTCAATGATTGGAATGGCCGTCAGTCATTTAGGCGGGGTCCAGTTTTCAGGAAAAGATGCGTTTATTAACGTAATGAATCAAATACAAACCATTCTGTTTCATGTAGGATCCGAATTGGCAACACCACCGGATAAAGATGTGTATTGGCAGCTAACTAAGGAGCATGTTGATGCTCTAGAAACCTATATTGATGAATGGGACCAACATCTAAAGCCGTTAAAACAGTTCATTCTTCCTGGAGGTAGTTCTGCGGGGGCGGGACTGCATGTGGCAAGAACCATTGTTAGAAGAGCGGAACGTTTAGCTGTTCAATTAGATGATACTAATCCGCTTGTTTTGTCCTACCTGAATCGACTATCGGATCTTTTGTTCGTAGCTGGTCGTTATGTCAATTCTAAGCTTAATTTTGATGAACCCGTATTGCATAAAGATTTATAGGTAATGATTAACAGGTGCACTAAATTGACACCACGCAGCCATTCAATGTAAACTGAATATAATAAATTATAAAGATTATAAAGTAATAATAAATCTTTGAAAGAGAGGTGCATGGCGATGGCTGAAGAGGAACTACGGGAAGCCATTGATTCGCTTAAGCAATCAGGCGTCCGAATCACACCTCAGCGTCATGCCATACTTGAGTATTTAATCACATCCATGACCCATCCAACCGCAGATGATATTTATAAAGCTTTGGAGTCCAAATTCCCAAATATGAGTGTCGCTACAGTATATAATAATTTAAGGGTCTTTAAGAAATCAGGTCTCGTTAAAGAATTGACCTATGGTGATTCCTCAAGCCGGTTCGATTACGCATCATCTGATCACTATCATGTGATATGCAATACCTGTGGCAAGATTGTTGATTTTCACTATCCCGGACTTGATGAAGTTGAACATTTAGCAGAACATGTGACAGGATTTAATATTGGTAAGCACAGAATGGAAGTATACGGTGTTTGCCCAGATTGTCAGGAAAATCATAAGCCAGTAAAAAGCTGAGTCCGGAATGGTCGGACTCAGCTTTTTAAGTATTATGGGGATGTTCCTTTTGGTAACTTCTCCTATTATACTTTGGATCAAAAGGTTGACCTTCTAGGTTGCGGTCAACAGTCAGCGGTTCATTACAACTCATACATAGGTCAACCTTGCCTAATATCTTCGTAGGCTTCCCGCAATTCGGGCATTGAACTTGAATCGTTTTTGTCGATAGCATGCCGACCCAGAGATAAATACCGGAACTCAAAATGACAGCGATAAAACCTATGACCATAAAAGTACTCATTAGGGCAAAATTTGATTTAAAATATAAGGCTAAATACATGATTCCAATTCCCGCAAAGACAAGTATCATTGCGAAGGTTCGGAATTTGTTGATTTTGCTCATTTTCTTTAACATAAGACAACCTCCTATTCCAAAGTATAGCACATGATCTTGTTGTTAAGACAGACAAAAAACATATTGACGCCAAGATACTATAATGGTACATTATATTCCGCACCACAGATAGCTAGGTAACAACAAAAATTATTTTAATAAAAGTTGTTGACGTTACCCAAAAAAGTTGTTAATATAACTATTGTCGCTTTTTCGCGACGGAACTTGTAAATTAAATTGATGATAAGCTCTTGACAAAAAGGTTGAGATCTTGTTAATTTATAAAAGTTGTTTTTTGAACAGCAGATAAGATATCAAACAAAGTTATTGACACGCTCAATTGCCTCTGATATAATGATAAGCGTCGCTTTCAACCGAAAGTGTCATTCGCAAAAAAGTTGTTGACATCACAATCGGAGCTTGATATAATATAAAGGTCGCTTTGATGAGCAACAACATAAGTGAACGAATGGATTGCTCTTTGAAAACTAAACAAAACTCAAGCGCTGTTTGAAAGGAACCTCTTTTCAAACATAGCCAAGGGTCAAACGCAACAACTTTTATGGAGAGTTTGATCCTGGCTCAGGACGAACGCTGGCGGCGTGCCTAATACATGCAAGTCGAGCGCGAGATATTCTATGATCTCTTCGGAGTGATTAGGATGGATCGAGCGGCGGACGGGTGAGTAACACGTGGGTAACCTGCCTGTAAGCTCGGAATAACCCCGGGAAACCGGAGCTAATGCCGAATGTGATCATCGCACCGCATGGTGCGATGAATAAAGACGGCTTTGTCGTCACTTACAGAGGGGCCCGCGGCGCATTAGCTTGTTGGTGAGGTTAAAGCTTACCAAGGCGACGATGCGTAGCCGACCTGAGAGGGTGATCGGCCACACTGGGACTGAGACACGGCCCAGACTCCTACGGGAGGCAGCAGTAGGGAATCATCCGCAATGGACGAAAGTCTGACGGTGCAACGCCGCGTGAGTGATGAAGGTCTTCGGATCGTAAAGCTCTGTTGTCAGCGAAGAACAGGTGCCATAGGTAATGATGGCGCTTTGACGGTATCTGACCAGAAAGCCCCGGCTAACTACGTGCCAGCAGCCGCGGTAATACGTAGGGGGCAAGCGTTGTCCGGAATTATTGGGCGTAAAGCGCGCGCAGGCGGCTTCTTAAGTCTGATGTGAAAGCCCGTGGCTCAACCACGGAGGGGCATTGGAAACTGGGGAGCTTGAGTACAGGAGAGGAGAGCGGAATTCCACGTGTAGCGGTGAAATGCGTAGAGATGTGGAGGAACACCAGTGGCGAAAGCGGCTCTCTGGCCTGTAACTGACGCTGAGGCGCGAAAGCGTGGGGAGCGAACAGGATTAGATACCCTGGTAGTCCACGCCGTAAACGATGAGTGCTAGGTGTTAGGGGGGTCCAACCCCTTAGTGCTGAAGTTAACACATTAAGCACTCCGCCTGGGGAGTACGACCGCAAGGTTGAAACTCAAAGGAATTGACGGGGGCCCGCACAAGCAGTGGAGCATGTGGTTTAATTCGAAGCAACGCGAAGAACCTTACCAGGTCTTGACATCCTCTGACAACCCTAGAGATAGGGCGTTCCCCTTCGGGGGACAGAGTGACAGGTGGTGCATGGTTGTCGTCAGCTCGTGTCGTGAGATGTTGGGTTAAGTCCCGCAACGAGCGCAACCCCTAATCTTAGTTGCCAGCATTCAGTTGGGCACTCTAAGGTGACTGCCGGTGACAAACCGGAGGAAGGTGGGGATGACGTCAAATCATCATGCCCCTTATGACCTGGGCAACACACGTGCTACAATGGGCGGCACAACGGGCAGCGAAACCGCGAGGTTCAGCGAATCCCTTAAAGCCGCTCTCAGTTCGGATTGTAGGCTGCAACTCGCCTGCATGAAGCCGGAATTGCTAGTAATCGCGGATCAGCATGCCGCGGTGAATCCGTTCCCGGGCCTTGTACACACCGCCCGTCACACCACGAGAGTCCGCAACACCCGAAGTCGGCTTCGGCCGCCGAAGGTGGGGCGAATGATTGGGGTGAAGTCGTAACAAGGTAGCCGTATCGGAAGGTGCGGCTGGATCACCTCCTTTCTAAGGATATAAGAACGATACATGGACTCGCATTTGCGAGCCGAACCTACCGACAGATTGTCGGTGATGATCCTTGACTATGCTTCAGCGCTTGATGAGTTTTGTTTGGTTTTGAGAGAGGAATCTCTCGTTCCCAATGGAAATATGGGCCTGTAGCTCAGTCGGTTAGAGCGCACGCCTGATAAGCGTGAGGTCGGTAGTTCGAGTCTACTCAGGCCCACCATGAATTGGGGCCTTAGCTCAGCTGGGAGAGCGCCTGCTTTGCACGCAGGAGGTCAGCGGTTCGATCCCGCTAGGCTCCACCATATTTCTTATTTGGAAATAATAATCTATTGTGTGTTTATACATTATTTGTTAATATGCATAATAGAATTGATGATATTGAACCTTGAGAACTGGATAACGAAGGTAGAAACAAAGCATCTCATAGGTTAAGCTATGAAGAGCGCACGGTGGATGCCTTGGCACTAGGAGCCGATGAAGGACGGGACGAACACCGATATGCTCCGGTAAGCTGTAAGTAGGCTTTGACCCGGAGATTTCCGAATGGGGCAACCCGCGACCCTGAACGGGTCGTATTCATATCTGAATTCATAGGGTATGAAAGGCACACCTGGGGAACTGAAACATCTTAGTACCCAGAGGAAGAGAAAGCAAACGCGATTCCCTGAGTAGTGGCGAGCGAAACGGGACCAGCCCAAACCAAGAGCGCGGCTCTTGGGGTTGTAGGACACACCATCACNGGGGCGTCGGTATAGATGAATCGGCTTGGAACAGCCAGCCAAAGAAGGTAATAGCCCTGTAATCGACATGCCGGATGACACGGGTGTGGATCCTGAGTACGGCGGGACACGAGAAACCCCGTCGGAAGCTGGGAGGACCATCTCCCAAGGCTGAATACTCCCTAGTGACCGATAGTGAACCAGTACCGTGAGGGAAAGGTGAAAAGCACCCCGGAAGGGGAGTGAAAGAGAACCTGAAACCGTGTGCTTACAAGTAGTCGTAGTCCCCTTCGGGGGATGACGGCGTACCTTTTGTAGAATGGACCGGCGAGTTGCGATCACAAGCAAGGTTAAGCTGAAGAGGCGGAGCCGCAGCGAAAGCGAGTCTGAACAGGGCGTATGAGTTTGTGGTTGCAGACCCGAAACCGATGTGATCTACCCATGGCCAGGGTGAAGTCCAGGTAACACTGGATGGAGGCCCGAACCCACGTATGTTGAAAAATGCGGGGATGAGCGGTGGGTAGCGGTGAAATTCCAATCGAACTCGGAGATAGCTGGTTCTCCCCGAAATAGCTTTAGGGCTAGCCTCGAGGGAAGAGTCTTGGAGGTAGAGCACTGATTGAGTGCGGGGTCCTCACCGGATTACCAAATTCAGTCAAACTCCGAATGCCAAAGACTTAGCCTCGGGAGTCAGGCTGCGAGTGATAAGATCCGTAGCCGAGAGGGAAACAGCCCAGACCACCAGCTAAGGTCCCTAAGTATACGTTAAGTGGCAAAGGATGTGGCGTTGCCCAGACAACCAGGATGTTGGCTTAGAAGCAGCCATCATTGAAAGAGTGCGTAATAGCTCACTGGTCGAGTGGCGCTGCGCCGAAAATGTAACGGGGCTAAACGTATCACCGAAGCTGTGGATGACGTTGTCATGGTAGGGGAGCGTTCTAAGGGCATTGAAGTCAGACCGGAAGGTCTGTTGGAGCGCTTAGAAGTGAGAATGCCGGTATGAGTAGCGAAAAGAAGGGTGAGAATCCCTTCCGTCGAAAGCCTAAGGGTTCCTGAGGAAGGTTCGTCCGCTCAGGGTTAGTCGGGGCCTAAGCTGAGGCCGCAAGGCGTAGGCGATGGACAACAGGTTGAAATTCCTGTACCACCTGCCGCCGTCCGAGTGACGGGGGGACGCAGGAAGGCAAGGCCAGCGCACGGATGGAAGCGTGCGTTCAAGCCGTAAGGCTGATGGTGAGGCAAATCCCGCCATCTTATAGCCAAGCGGTGATGAGGAGGGAATTTAAGTACCGAAGGGCCTGTACCTACACTGCCAAGAAAAGCCTCTAGCGAGGCGGTAGGTGCCCGTACCCAGAACCAACACAGGTAGGCGAGGAGAGCATCCTAAGACGCTCGGGAGAACTCTCGTTAAGGAACTCGGCAAAATGACCCCGTAACTTTGGGAGAAGGGGTGCTCGTCCGGGTGATGAGCCTGGATGAGCCGCAGTGAAAAGATCCAAGCGACTGTTTACCAAAAACACAGGTCTCTGCTAAACCGAAAGGTGACGTATAGGGGCTGACACCTGCCCGGTGCTGGAAGGTTAAGAGGAGCTGTTATCCCTTTCGGGAGAAGCAGCGAATCGAAGCCCCAGTAAACGGCGGCCGTAACTATAACGGTCCTAAGGTAGCGAAATTCCTTGTCGGGTAAGTTCCGACCCGCACGAAAGGTGCAACGACTTGGATACTGTCTCAACGAGAGACCCGGTGAAATTATAGTACCTGTGAAGATGCAGGTTACCCGCGACAGGACGGAAAGACCCCATGGAGCTTTACTGTAGCTTGATATTGGGTATCGGTATCGTTTGTACAGGATAGGTAGGAGCCAGAGAAACCGGAGCGCCAGCTTCGGTGGAGGCACTGGTGGGATACTACCCTGACGATTCGGATATCCTAACCTAGAACCGTGATCCGGTTCGGAGACAGTGTCAGGTGGGCAGTTTGACTGGGGCGGTCGCCTCCTAAAAGGTAACGGAGGCGCCCAAAGGTTCCCTCAGAATGGTTGGAAATCATTCGCAGAGTGCAAAGGCATAAGGGAGCTTGACTGCGAGACCTACAAGTCGAGCAGGGACGAAAGTCGGGCTTAGTGATCCGGTGGCACCGCATGGAAGGGCCATCGCTCAACGGATAAAAGCTACCCTGGGGATAACAGGCTTATCTCCCCCAAGAGTCCACATCGACGGGGAGGTTTGGCACCTCGATGTCGGCTTATCGCATCCTGGGGCTGAAGTTGGTCCCAAGGGTTGGGCTGTTCGCCCATTAAAGCGGTACACGAGCTGGGTTCAGAACGTCGTGAGACAGTTCGGTCCCTATCCGTCGCGGGCGCAGGAAATCTGAGAGGCGCTGTCCTTAGTACGAGAGGACCGGGATGGACACACCGCTGGTGTACCAGTTGTTCCGCCAGGAGCACAGCTGGGTAGCTAAGTGTGGCCGGGATAAGTGCTGAAAGCATCTAAGCATGAAGCCCCCCTCAAGATGAGATTTCCCATGGCGTTAGGCCAGTAAGACCCCTTAGAGATGATGAGGTTGATAGGTCCGGTGTGGACGCGTGGTGACACGTGAAGCTGACGGATACTAATCGGTCGAGGGCTTATCCTAAAAGAGATGCGGTTTCTACTTTCGTTTCTAGCTTTCAATGTTCAATCCATACATATCAGTGTTTTGAACAGAATGAAAAGGAAATATTAGTTTGGTGGTGATGGCGAAGAGGTCACACCCGTTCCCATCCCGAACACGGTCGTTAAGCTCTTCAGCGCCGATGGTAATTGGGGCTTTGCCCCTGTGAGAGTAGGACGCCGCCAAGCTAAATCATTATTCCGCAGTAGCTCAGTGGTAGAGCAATCGGCTGTTAACCGATCGGTCGTAGGTTCGAATCCTACCTGCGGAGCCATATTCGGAGAGCTGTCCGAGTGGTCGAAGGAGCACGATTGGAAATCGTGTGTGCGGTTCCCCGTACCGAGGGTTCGAATCCCTCGCTCTCCGCCATTTAAAATAAGTAAGGGCCCCTTGGTCAAGCGGTTAAGACACCGCCCTTTCACGGCGGTAACACGGGTTCGAGTCCCGTAGGGGTCACCAATAATTACATAAATTAGCTCTTGCAATTCCGAGCAAAATTTAATATAATTATTAATGTGTCTTTTGGAGGATTAGCTCAGCTGGGAGAGCATCTGCCTTACAAGCAGGGGGTCGCAGGTTCGAGCCCTGCATCCTCCACCATAGAATACAAACATTCATTTATAGAAAGTTCTGAGAAATAACATCATCCGTAATCTTTGTAACGACGCGGGGTGGAGCACTCAAGCAAAGCATCGTCGAGTAGACAGCGCTGAGTATTCACGCCGAGATTGAAAAAGTGAATACGAACAATAACTTCTGAGAAATAACATCATCCGTAATCTTTGTAACGACGCGGGGTGGAGCAGTTCGGTAGCTCGTCGGGCTCATAACCCGAAGGTCGCAGGTTCGAATCCTGCCCCCGCAACCACAATATTTATTTTTACATATGGGTCTGTGGTGTAGCGGTTAACATGCCTGCCTGTCACGCAGGAGATCGCGGGTTCGATTCCCGTCAGACCCGCCATTTTATATGCTTAGTATTATGGCTCGATAGCTCAGTCGGTAGAGCAGTGGACTGAAAATCCTCGTGTCGGCGGTTCGATTCCGTCTCGAGCCACCATTTTAAAATGCCGGCCTAGCACAATCTGGCAGTGCAACTGATTTGTAATCAGTAGGTTGGGGGTTCGAGTCCCTCGGCCGGCATTTCACACTTTTTTATAATAATCATATAATATGTATTGATTGACTTAATACGGAGGGATAGCGAAGTGGCTAAACGCGGCGGACTGTAAATCCGCTCCCTTTCGGGTTCGTAGGTTCGAATCCTACTCCCTCCACCACTAACTTAGGGGTATAGTTTAACGGCAGAACAGAGGTCTCCAAAACCTCCGATGTGGGTTCGATTCCTACTACCCCTGCCACTTTAATGTCACGGCGGATGTGGCGAAGTGGTTAACGCATCGGATTGTGGTTCCGACATTTCGTGGGTTCGATCCCCATCATCCGCCCCATAATGATGGCCCATAGCCAAGCGGTAAGGCACCGGTTTTTGGTACCGGGATGCGCTGGTTCGAATCCAGCTGGGCCAGCCATATTGCGGAAGTAGTTCAGCGGTAGAACACCACCTTGCCAAGGTGGGGGTCGCGGGTTCGAATCCCGTCTTCCGCTCCACTTGATCTTATAATTTCCATTTTGGCGGCATAGCCAAGTGGTAAGGCAGGGGTCTGCAAAACCCTTATTCCCCGGTTCGAATCCGGGTGCCGCCTCCAAGTGATAGACAAGCCTTGGAGTGAAAATAAAACTTACGCCGGGGTGGCGGAATTGGCAGACGCACAGGACTTAAAATCCTGGGGAGGGTCTTCCTCCGTGGGGGTTCGAGTCCCCCCCTCGGCACCATACGCCGATGTGGCGGAATTGGCAGACGCGCACGACTCAAAATCGTGTTCCTCTGGAGTGTGGGTTCGACTCCCACCATCGGCACTTATTTTATAAGCGTAATCAAGACGTTTTTGCAAAAGCAAAGGCGTCTTTTTTTGTTTTAAGGGTTTAAAGATTGGAATAAGCCGCAAAATATTTTTCAAACAAAATTGATTGGGTCATGAACAATAACATGCAAATCACTATCATGGATGTCTTACTTACAGGTCCGGTCTTTATATTTTTATTAACAGCTATAGGGATCGTTATTTTTGCCATTATGAAAACCGATCCAAAAATATTAGAAGCAAAAAGAAGGCTGAAAGATGACAATGAAAGTAATTCAAAAGATTCTAATCATTGGGCGGGATAACAAGAGGGCGCCCATAGAGGGCCTATTGCACAAGTTTATTAGTTTTATTAGTATAGTATTAATCTTATTCGGTTTTGGTATCATTTCCATGTACTTCGTTGAGATAAACCGACAATTGTCATATGAACCTAAGGAAGGGCTTTTCCATTCATTAGGTATTCAATATCGATATCCGTTTTTTCTTGCCTTTTTCTCTTTTTTTGTTGCTGCTGTAATGGAAGGAAAAAAGTCAACAGCGACGATTATTTTCGCCTTTATCGGTATTGTCATTTTAACACTAATATTTTTGTTATATTGTGTATTCAATATGTTTGTATTAATGCCTAGATATTAGCATGTTACGTATATTGTGGGTATTACAGAGACAAGGAGTGAATCGTCCCCCTTGTCTCTTTGGCCAGTTAGCTTTTACTCTTCAGAATCGGAATTTTCCACAGATGCTTGGGCACCCATATGTTCTTTATCTTTTTTATAGCCCTTGTCGAGGTGTCCGGCGTTCTCTATATCACCAGACATGTTGTAACCTTCTACTTCAATATTTGCAGTTGTTCCGTATAGTCCCATTCCGTATAGTTCAGCATTAAACTCTTCCGTATTCTTCTTTTCCTTAGCCATGATTTCACCTCCGTATTCGTAATGTCCCCTGTGAGAATAGAGACTATCCTGGTCCGGAGACATTTAAAAAAGGGAATATGGCATTTAATTAGTTCTCTTTAGCCTTTCAAGAATCCTTCGTTTCTTATAGAGCATTCTTCCTGCTTCAGCAACGTCTTCAAGTGTTGATTTATTGACCATCGCCCCGAAAATGATCCCGGCAATAGGGACGAGTTGAAGGAGTTTCTTCCATCCGAAATGATCCCGATAAGTCATGACAACTTCACGCCATCCCTGCAGTTGAGAAGCGGTTTGCTGCTCCTTATTGTCGGAATGAAAGTCACTTAATTCTTCAATGATTGCTTTCTTCCCGACAATATCAGAAGAAGCAAACTGCAGGCATTTGACGATGAAAATGCGTTCGCTTTTATCTTCTGGGTCATAACCATAACAAATGGCGATTTCCTGCAAGGTCTTCAACGATAAACCGAGCAAGGCCGGGATATCGACGGCAAGGGTGAACATGCCGCCGATACCCGTTGTTGCACCTTGAAAAGTAGCAAACTTTGCTCGTGATTGGCCGTAATCTTCAGCAATTGCATCCATCTTTGATAAAGGTAAACGTGCAATGTCATCAGGCGTCTGTACTCCGTTAAATCGTTCCGTGATTCGATTCTTGCTAATCAAATAGCGACCGCCGGATTGAATATAATAACTGAGCTCATCAATGGCTTGCCCGATTTTCTTTTGGATAAATGCCGGTGTCATCTTATCCAAAAGTTTGAAAGGGAGTCGGCCGAGGCGTTCCCAAAACCAAAGTTTTTTCTGGCTGTTTTCCCACTGTTTAATGTGCTTAAGTTCGTTCTCAAGGTACGCTCGCGATTCCCGCTCGGTCACAACGTTCCCTCCATTACTGTATCATCATCTTTAAGCTTCAGTATAAACAAGATTAAAGTGATTCATCCGTTTCCCAATTGACTCTTTTCGTATGGGGTGTTGCTTTTTGACCGCGGTTCCCGCAGGAGTCTACGTATATTCCGGTAACTCATAGCATTTAACATTTTTTCAAGCAACAATCTTTTATAAAACAGTCTCTCAACTTAGAGCAGTCGTTGTAATTGATTTCTCGCTTGATTTAATGTGTCAGTATCAATATCAAGTGATAGTGATGCTTGTAAGCCGTCGAAATACTCGTTGACTTGTAAAGTCGCCTGATCTCGGTTGGCTCTAGCTTGGTCAACAAAGGCATTGACATATTGTTCGTGTAATTGAGCTTTAGCCGTTTCCAAGTCAGATGAAACAAGCGGACGGAATTGTTCTAACAGTGCCTCGCGCATCGTTTCTTTGCCGTTTTGTTCAAAAAACTGTTTAGGGTTTTTGAATAGCTTTAAAGACGACTTGAACTGATCGACATTAACACCTTGCAAACCTTCCTCAAAGTGAGGGGTTGGTATGGCGGCATTTTCCGGTTGTGAAATGGAAGATTGTGAGTGAGCAGTCACGATTTTATCCATGTTAGCAAAAAAGTTCTCATTTTGGTTTGTAACTGCTTTTTCCATTCGTAGCGATGTTGCCCTTAGTTCCTGAGTGAGGTTAAAGCCGACAACTTGGATGAGTTCTTCCATACAGTGTCGTAAAGCCTCTGATTTCACATCATTGGCATTCAATGCCGATGGATTAAATGTCGCTTTAAAGTCATCGCCGAACCGTAGAAATACCCTCTGCTTGACATGGTAGAGCAGCGTATCAAGCTTTTGGTTAATGGCCTGTTCATTTGGTGTCGTATCAAGCTTATTTATTTCAGTGGTGATGGTTTCACAAGCAGTAGTATTAGCTTGCCGCTGCTCCTCACGAACTTGTTCATCGGCGTTCGCTGTTTCGATAAACTGATGGACGGTGTCTAATGCGCGCTTGATATCGCCGTCCGCTGCATCGACAGCCATGTTCGTTAATTCATTAGCTGTAAAGCGGTGAAAGGCTGTCTCAAATTGTGGTAGGCCGGATTGCTCTAAAGTATCCTCGTATCCCTGCTGTTTGCCTGTGAGCGCTAATTGGCTTGAGACTGGAAAAAGCCGCGGCTGACGAATACCGTAGGATACGAGATTGCTTGATACATAACCGACGACATCGTTGACCTCTTCCTTCGATGATGCAAGGTCGGCTGCATTCACGATGAAAAACATTTTATCCATAGCGAATGTGTCCTTAACGCGCCCAAGTTGAATCAAGAATTCGCGATCGGCTTGGGTGAAGGCATGATTATAGTAAGTGACAAATAGTATTGCATCGGCGTTTTTAATGTATTCAAACGCAACGCCAGTATGGCGGGCGTTAACTGAATCAGCTCCGGGAGTATCGACCAATGTGATGCCTTCTTGGGTCAATGGACAATCATAATAGAGGATCGCTTTTTCAACAAAGCACGCTTTGAGTTCATCAGCAACGTATTCACTAAATTCATAGAGATCCACGGTGATGTCCTGACCTAAGAATGGCTCCAGTTGATCTAATCCGCTGGTGACAGCATCAAGAAACGTTGCCTGAGCTTTAGCATCAGCGGAAAGGTTCGTTCGGTTCAAACCTTGGGCAACCGATAATAATTCATGCAGGTTATTGATGGTTGCATTGAAAGGCGAAAGGGCCTGGTTGATATCGGCTGTCATTTGTTCTACTGTTTTAAATGTAATGATGACCGTTCCATGTGGATGCTGTGCGTCGATCGGCATGATTTGGTTAATCGTGGCCGTTGTCGGATTCGGCGATACAGGAAGGACGTTATCCCCCAGCAAGGCATTAGCAAACGATGATTTCCCGGCACTGAATGCCCCGAATAACGATACCGTTAATTGTCGATGTTCATAACGCTCAGCACGATCATACATTCGCTGGGCTGTGTTTTGCAGGCCTTTAATCGATTCAATTATATGTCCAGCCTTGTTCAGACGACTGGCCGCATTTTGCAGTTGGTTTTTGAAATCAGCTTCAATTGGCTGGTCATCTTCATCGATCGTTCCCGGTTCAGCGCTCTGTTGATTGGGGGTTGTATCGTTAATATGACGTTGTTGTTGAATGTCGCTGATCTGGCCCGATATTGCCTTCGGCTGAGTTGTGAGCGTATTGATTAGGTCAGATTGTGTATCTTCATCAATCGATTGGGCACGGCCATCCATAATATCTCTAAGTGTTGCTTCAGAATGTGACATCATAGCATCCAAATTATGAAGGTCATCGAAAGCCTCATATTGTTTTTGAGCTATTTTTATCTCTTGTTCCAGTTGCGTTGCCTCAATCCGCACGTTGTGTTTCAGGCGTTCTCCGGCCTCGTCGAACTTAGTAAGGGCATGACTTTTGTATAGGTCCTTGATCAACTCAATGATTTTATCCCGATATTTTAAAATGTAGTCTCCGCTTACTGTGGCGCCTTCTTGAACTGCATCAGCGAGCATAGCAGATTCAAACGGGACATGCATGTCATATATGGAACGAAAAAATGATTCATCATTGATATCAAAGCGTTTGGCTTCATCGACGAGCAGCTGCTTGACTGTACGATCGAGGGCACCTACTTTTTCAGACAGATTTTCATAAAAAACCTGAAGACGTCGCTGGCGTTCCGTTTCGGTTTTGTTTTTAGAAAAAATGAGCCCCATTTTAAATCCCGGTTGCCTCGATTCTAAATACTCTCTGGCTAACTCCCGTGTCTCATAAGGGAGTAAAATAGCGTTGCCAATCGTTTTGTTTAATTTTAATTTAATGGATGTCTTTAGCTGGTCGGGTTGGGCTTGCAAATCGCGTAATACTGTTTGCTTATGTTCAATCGTTGTTTGCAGAGTTTCTAATTCTTCCTGTGATAAATCTGCAATAATCTGTTCATCATCGTGTCTTTGGTCAGCATAGCGCTGCTTCAATGCATCTATGTGCTCAGCAATTAATTGTTGAGCTGAATTTTGTACATTATTTATAAGAAGCGTATCTTTCTCAGCAAATACATTCTGAAGCCGCTGTTGTAATAGAGAGGATTGATTTTCGGGATGCTCAGGTGCAAGCAATGATGTGTAAAAAATATGCTCAGAATGAATGCCATAATCAGTGAATGACGCCTCAATTCTAGAGCGATAGACATTAAAATCAAGTTCGGCTTCTGAGTGTTTATCGACCTGATTGACAATGAGATCAATGCATTTATTTTGCTCCCCTAGACGTTGTAAAAAATTTGCATTCATTTCAGATTGGACGTGATTATAATCGGTAACATAGACAATCACATCGGCCATATGCAATGCGGATTCCGTCGCAAGCCGGTGGGCGTCATCGGTTGAGTCAATACCAGGTGTGTCCAAAACAGCAACACCTTCAGGAAGACGTGCGCTTGGTGACGTGATATCAACGGACTGAACCGTTTTTCCATCGATAAAATAGTTTTTAATATCGTTCATATCATCCGGATAAGGAATATCCATTGGAGCACCGTCTTGGAAATGGAGACGAATAGAGGCTTCTCCCGACTTGATTTTGACGAGATTGGCACTTGTCGGAATAGGGCTAGAAGGTAGTAAATATTCCCCCAGTAGGTGATTGATCATACTGGATTTTCCAGCCGAGAAATGTCCGCAAAAAGCAATCGTTAATTCGTTATTTGATGTTTTATTAATCAATTCCGCAATTTTGGCGGCTGTTTCACCATCTTTGTTTTGTTGGACCTCATAATAGAGATGAGCAAGTTGGCTGGTTAAAGTGTTGATATCATTGACATTTTTCGATTTGGTTAAAGTCATGTTGATTACCTACTTTACTAATAATTCATTTATTCACCATGATACTAGAAGAGGCGTGTTTCCGCTAGGATAACGATTCACAACAATGGGGCGAGAGATACGTAAAAATCAAGGTGTATAAGCCCCAATTTTATGTCCTATTAATTAAATATATTACATAATAGGGTTATTCCGTAAAAGAACAGATACTTTTTAGAGTTAGTCTAAAAAGTGGACACGCTACAGAGAGAATTTTTACAATGAAATTATCAATCGAATGGAGCGTGTCTAAAGATGGGAAAACATTATGATGACGAATTCAAGGAATATGTTGCCAAAATGGTTGTGGATGAAGGCAAAAAAGCGGCGGAAGTATCTAGAGAAATGGATCTCCCTTATAAAACGATGACGCGTTGGGTCCGTGATTATCGGAAGAAAAAACAGTTGAAAGCCGAGGAATTGGACTATATCACCCCTAGTGAGCACAAGAAACGGGAAAAGGAATTGCTGGATCAAATTAAGGAATTGAAAGAGGAGAACGAAATCGTAAAAAAGGCGGCGCACATCTTCATGAAAAACCAGAAATAATTTACGCTTTCATGAATGAACATCGCCACGAGTTTCGAGTCGTGAAGATGTGCCAAGTTCTAGAAGTCTCGAAAAGTGGCTTTTATAAATGGCTTAAAATGCGACCCCATCAAAGTGATTGTGAAAAAGAAAAGGAACGTTTGAAGGGTGTCATTTGTCGACTTTTCTATGAGTATCGTGAAACGTATGGAAGCCCACGAATCACCCATGAACTTCGAAAACAAGACATTCATGTTTCGGAGAAAACAGTGGGGAGATATATGAGAGAAAGGGGGCTCCGTGCGGTTCCAGAAAAACGTTTTGTGACAACAACAGACTCGAATCACAGTCATCCCATTTATCCAAATTTATTGAATCGTCATTTCAATCCAGAACAGCCTGACCGTGCATGGGTGACCGATATCACTTATGTGTGGACATTAGAAGGATGGTTATATTTAGCTAGTGTGATGGATTTATATTCGCGTAAAATCATTGGGTGGCATATTGATAAAAGCTTGTCCAAAGCGTTGGTTTTAAAGGCGCTTAACCGAGCCATCCGTTTGAGACATCCTTCAGACAAGCTCATTCATCATTCGGACCGTGGCAGTCAGTACGCATCCAAAGAATATATTGAGTGCCTAAATGCACACAATATTCAAATCAGTATGAGCCGGCGTGGCAACTGTTATGACAACGCATGCATTGAATCCTTTCATGCGACCATTAAGAAAGACCGTATTTATCGTCGTCAATATAGAAGTCGTGAAGAAGCCAAAAAAGACATCTGGGACTATATCATGAGCTTTTATAATGAGAGAAGAAGTCATTCAACGCTCGGCTATGTCTCACCCAATCAATATGAACGGGCTTATTGGGCATTGACGGAGCGAAAGCAGGACAAAACAGCCTAAATACAACCAGCAACTTTATTTGGAGTGGCGGGCGTGATAGCCTCGACGGCGAGCCAATCTTTTATAATAGCTGGCTCCTTGGCCTGGAACTCACGCCCGTAGAGGCTCCATGTCAAGTTGCGACTATAGGCCGTGTTCCCTTTGATTCAAATACCCCTTACTCGACTCATGAGCTTAATTATTGCGTGTTGATTCATTTCGGTTCTCGTTTAAAGGGAAGACCAATGCCTAACTTAACGTATGGATTAAAAGTTTTTTCGTGAAAGTTTGTCCACTTTATTGACAGAAGTCCATTTTCTATCTTGGGAAGACTGGTAATCATTTTAAAATAAAAACATTTCTCTTTTGTATCTACATTCGACAGATTTTTTATTATAATATTCACCATGCTTAGAAACATCATTCAATGATCTGGAGGGAGTTATCTTGGATACAACCATAAATTCTAACCAAGGGCCTGCGAAAAAGAAACATCCACCCGGGTTATATTTATTATTTATGACAGAAATGTGGGAAAGATATAGTTATTATGGCATGAGAGGGATACTTGTCCTTTATCTAACAGCCCAATTTATTAGTGGTGGATTGGGTATGTCGGATGAACATGCCTTGGGGTTATATGGACTTTACACAAGTGCTGTTTACTTAACTCCGCTGCTTGGCGGCTATTTAACCGACCATTTTATGGGATTACGCACAGCGATCACAATCGGTGGTACAGTTATGGCCATAGGTGACTTTTCTCTATTTGCTTTCCATTCTGAATGGGGCTTGTATTTTGGACTAGCATGTCTGATTATTGGTAACGGCTTTTTTAAACCAAATATTTCAACAATGGTTGGCGAACTTTATAGTAAAAATGATATTCGTAAGGATTCAGCATTTACAATTTTTTATATGGGTATTAACTTAGGTGCGTTATTTTCTCCATTAGTTGCAGGTTATTTATATGGTGACCTTTTTCATTCGACGAGCAACGGTATTGAACACTTTGGTTATAATTTTGCATTTTTAGCATCATCGATTGGTATGATTATCGGTCAATTGCTATTTAACATTTTAGGGAAAAAATATTTAGGTGATTTAGGTAAAAAACCTGCACGTTCAAAGGATGCTACTGAAACATCCAGTAAAGCTCAACCTTTAACAAAACATGAGAAACATCGCATTGGCGTTATTTTTATACTGGCTGTGTTTGTTATCATGTTTTGGGTTGGTTTTGAGCAAGCAGGTGCTTCATTCACTCTATATACGCAAAAATTTATTGATCGAACCATCTTGGGTTATCAAGTACCGACGTCTTGGTTTCAGTCATTGAACCCACTATTTATTTTGTTACTAGCACCGGTTGTTTCAGCCATATGGATTAAATTATCTAAAACAAAACGCGGTGACTTCTCGATTCCAACTAAAATGGCCTTCGGGTTGATGCTTCTTGGTTTAGGTTTTATGGTCATGATTACAGCTGTCTCGATTACAGGCAGTAATGAAGCCAACATTACCATGAAAGCAAGTGCCTTATTCATGGTTTTCACGTATCTATTACACACATTAGGTGAACTCTGTCTATCACCGATTGGTTTGTCTTTAGTTAGTAAAATGTCGCCGGTAAAATACGCATCATTTCTCATGGGGATATGGTTTCTAAGTAATGCAGCAGCTAACTATTTGGCGGCTAAAGTCGGCATTCTCACGACACAGTTAGGTTACTTTGAAATCTACCTTTATGTAGGTATTGTCGCCATGATTTTAGGGGTAGTCTTATTATGCATAACGAAACCGATACAGAAACTTATGCATTTAGAAGACCTTAATGAATAATAAGCAATTGAATCAAAAAAGGATGGCACACTGGCTGCCATCCTTTTTTATAGCCTTCATTTTAAGTTATAATATGCTGCTCAGATTTGCCGCCGTTAATTTGAATGAACATGTCGGCAATTGAAGCCAACATGTCTTGTGCTTCTTTTTCAGACATGGATGGTTTCAGGTAAATGATTTGTAATGCGTTTGTGGTTGTTTCCGTCGTCATTGTGCGTTTGCTGTCAATTATTGGGCTGCCAAAGGGAGCTTGTGTATCTGCGCTTAATATTTTTCCAGTCATGGATGTTGTTCGGCCGTTAAGGGTCTCGTACATATCCTCATCCGTCCCCATCCTAATAGCAATGTCGCCATCCAGCTTGTCTGCATCGTAAATCCCTAGTGGTATCTCAAATTGCAGGGAAAAGAAGTTGTTGACGTCGGCAGCTGAATGAATCATTGGGAGCTGATCCCTTTTTTTTAAACGCCGATACAGGGCTTCGTGAGAGGGCCGGTATCGTGATGGGTCCGTCCCTAATGTTTTGAAGACTTGCCGCCATTCTTGGATACCACCAATGTCAGCTACATTTTTTTCCTCTAATGACAACATCATTTCCTCTTGATAAAGCTGAAAATGCCCTTGAAACATTTGCGGTGAGGCACTGACCGCGATATCATGGTAGGTGATTGCACCGATTTTAAACTGTGGGATTTGTGCTTTGATAGCTTGGTCAATTTCAATATCAATTGTCACACTTTACACCCCTGAATCATACTTTTACCTTAATCATAACATGCCTAACCTTTCAATTTAAAAGGACGAGAAGAGGAGGGTTGTGTCGTGACAGATTTTAAGCAGTTAAAAAAGGATATCCAAATATTTTGTCGAAATCATCAAATAGATAAAGTGGGCTTTACGACGGCCGACCCTTTTACGAGTTTGAAACGGCGTCTCTATCAACAAAAAAATCTCGGCTATCATACCGGATTTGAAGAAAAAGATATTGAAAAACGAACGGAGCCGGAATTGCTAATGGATGACGCACAGAGCATTATTTCTGTTGCCTTGGCGTATCCGGCAAAAATGGATGAAAAACCGGAGAATATCCGAGGCGATCGGAGAGGAAGCTTTTGCCGGGCCTCATGGGGGACAGATTACCACTATGTCTTAAAAGACCGCTTAGAAGCGTTAGAAACTTTTATTAAAGACAAGGTCCCTGGGGCGAAGGTGACATCCATGGTTGATACGGGTGAACTGTCAGATCGGGCTGTAGCTGAACGGGCCGGCGTCGGTGTTCCAGGGAAAAATACAAATTTAATTACGGAGGAATTTGGCTCTTATGTTTACTTGGGTGAAATGGTGACCAACATTCCGTTTGAACCGGATGAACCGTTAGAAGACTTATGCGGTGACTGTAATCTCTGTGTTGATCGTTGTCCCACAGGAGCCCTTGTTCAAGGGGGACAGCTGAATGCGCAAAAGTGCATTGCCTATCTAACCCAGACGAAAGGCTATGTTCCGGAGCCCTATCGACAATCCATCGGCAACCGTGTCTATGGATGCGACACTTGCCAGCAAGTGTGCCCGTATAACCGCGGGGTTAATGTTCACAATCATGAAGAAATGGAACCTGATCCGGAACGCGTCAAACCAGAGCTTATTTCTCTGCTCACTATTAGTCAGAAGCAATTTAAAAAACAGTTTGGAACCATGTCAGGATCTTGGCGCGGCAAAAAGCCGATTCAAAGAAATGCCGTGATCGCGCTAGGTAACTATAAAGAAGTGAGTGCCATTGATGATTTAACCCAGCGTCTGCATCAGGATCCCAAGCCGGTTATCCGCGGAACGGCAGCGTGGGCCTTAGGGCGTATCTATGAAGCGGCTGATAGCGTGCAACGGGCAACAATTAAGGACGCATTAGAACAAGCATTAACGGTTGAGGAAGATGAGACCGTCATTGATGAATGTAAGCAAGCCAGCGTGTCTATTGAAGGGAAACGGACGAACCAATAGGCCAAGGAAAAGAGGAGATATCCTATGAGTAAAAGACCTTGTCTTAATGTTGAAGAAATGGATAGTGCTATCGGCCATTTGACGATTACCAGTATCGATACACGGTTATGTAAGATTGCGTTTGGTGATCTTAACGCAACCTTACCTACGATTCAGGGCTGGGCGAAACATCATATGTTGCATAACGAAATTGCTGTTAATCAAGGGTGCACCCATCCGATCGTTGAACAACTTCAGGAATATCTTGATGGCGATCGGCAGACTTTCTCAATTGACTTAGAACTGATGGGGACCCCCTTCCAGAAAAAAGTATGGCGAGTACTCATGGAGATTGGTTATGGCGAGATCAAAACTTATAAAGATATTGCGGAATCCATTGGTCAAGCTAAGGCGGTTCGCGCTATTGGATCAGCCAATAACCGCAATCCGATACCGATCATCATTCCGTGTCACCGTGTCATTGGAACCAATGGTTCACTTGTCGGTTATGGCGGTGGCTTAGACATAAAACATCAGTTACTACAATTAGAGAAGGCCATTTGAAAAGCGTCCTAAAATGGAAATTCTTATTATGATAATCGTGATATAACATAATATTTTAGGGCTATTTCGGGTAATGTAGAAATAGATAGAGGAGGAAGGATATGATAAGAAAGTTATTGGTCATTGGTATAGCCAGCCTTGGATTAGTTTTATCAGGTTGTGGAAGTAGTGGTGATGAATCATCATCTGAAGATTCTTCTAACGGATCAACTTCTGAATCAACCTCCTCAGCGAGTGCTGAAAAAATCTTTAGTAATAATTGTACAAGTTGCCATGGCGATAATTTGGAAGGCGCTTCCGCACCGGCTTTGAAAAACATCGGCAGCGAGCTATCTCAGGATGAAATTTCAGACCAAATTAAAAATGGTGGCGGTGGAATGCCTCCGGGCTTAATATCAGATGATAAAGCGGAAAAAGTCGCCTCTTGGTTGGCGAAGAAAAAATAGGATATGAATACGGTCATTGGAGCTTTCTCATATATCCCTGAGGGAGCTCTTTTTGATGGGCTCATGAGCGGTGTGGTGTTCCATAAACGGTTTCCCGCAGAGAGCACGTTGCCTCCTGGCTCCACCCCTTTCCAAACTTAATCAAACGTTTGTTTAACGGTTCATACTTCCGCAGTATTGCTGAGGTGAGTCATCATGTCGGCCCATGTAAGCATACTTTATAGCAATGGAAGGGGGCGGGCATATGGAATGGATGAAAGCACTAAGATCGCATCTCAAAAAAACCGGTGAATTTTGGGTCGATCAAGCATATGACCGGTATCAGCTCTTAGATGAAGCTGAACAGAGCAGCATTGTTCGAAAAAAACAGTTGTTGAAAGAACGGAAAGCAGAAATTACCAAGGCTAACATCCGAGGTCAAATTTTAGGTGTTCAACAATTCCAAAATTTAAGGTTTGTTCGTTATATGCGTCATCTTCAATTTGTTGTTAAACAAAAAGATCAGTTTTATATCGAAGAGCAGTGGCTTCCCCGGCGAGCCGAATTCAAGGATGAACAGTTAGTCGGTGATTTGAAAGTTGATGTTCATAAGTGTGATCAAAATAATAATCGAGAAGATGGAGAGCGGTCCACGGTACTGAATGATCGAAAAAAGCAGAAGGGGGGATTCCCGGGTTATGATCGAATGCAGGTAGTGAAATATGCGGATCGCTGGTGGAATACCCATAATCCGGCCTATCAGTCGTTTGATGTGGATTGCACTAACTATGTGTCTCAATGTTTAAAAGCAGGTGGTGCGCCGATGCATGGACAATATAATCGCACAAAAGGATGGTGGTGTACCGATACAAATTGGAGTTACAGTTGGAGCGTAGCTCATGCCTTACGTTGGTATCTTGGTTCCCCTAATAATCAACTGGGAGTGGTTACGGTGGATCGGCCTGAAGAGCTGATGCCGGGCGATGTGGTCTGCTATGATTTTGAAGGTGACGGTCGGTTTGATCATACCACTATTGTGACTGAAAAGGATGCTAATGATATGCCGCTCGTGAATGCCCACACGACGGATTCAAGGCATCGGTACTGGTCCTACGAGGATTCCACGGCATGGACGGAGAACATTCAATATCAATTTTTTCACATTAAGGATGACTAAGCTTTTTATATAAGGAAAGCTAGTGTTATAATATGAAGGTTGACAGGTTCAGTTAAAGAGGTGTTTAAACAAATGGGCATACACGTTGTGTTATATCAGCCTGAAATTCCGTCGAATACAGGGAATATCTCACGTACATGTGCAGCGACTAATTCCACATTACATTTGATCCGTCCGCTCGGATTTTCAACGGATGATAAAATGCTCAAACGCGCTGGGTTGGATTATTGGCAGCACGTTGACATTCGATATCATGATTCACTAGAAGAGGTGTGTAGCAACTTTCCAGATGGTCGTTTTTTCTATGTAGAGAATTTCGGTGACATTCCTCATACTCAATTCGATTATTCAGATACTAGCCAAGACTTTCTATTTGTTTTTGGACGTGAAACGGATGGATTGCCAGATGAAGTGATTGAGAACAATAGAGACCGGTGTTTACGTTTACCAATGTCTGACGTGATGCGCTCACTCAATCTATCTAATACAGCCGCCATCATGCTTTATGAAGCTTTAAGACAACAAGGGTTTCCCGATTTGTCGTAAACGTAAAAAAGCTGTCCCGCCAATAAGCGGGGCAGCTTTTTTGCCTCACATCATTATTCGTGCGACTCAGGTTTATCATTGTACCCAGCAGTGAAAATTGCCGTGAGGAAACTAACCGTAACGGCTAAAATCAAAAATGTCTTCATGACGGTAGCCCCTTTCCAATATAAATCGCCTATACCTACTTCTATTATACCGAATTTAATAAAAAAAGTATACATGTTGGAATTGAATCCCTTTTTACTTGTAGGACGGAGAGCAGCGCTATTCGTTGACCATTTGTATGGTTTGGGATAAAGTAAAAAGTAGACGTAGATGCTTACATAGACGGGTATGTCACTTAATTGGAGGGGATTCACTTTGATTTTTGATTATGATACTGAAATCAATCGCACTAACACGAATTCTGTTAAATGGAACTATGGTCAATCCATATTTGGAAAAGAGGATATATTACCGTTATGGGTTGCTGATATGGACTTTGCCAGTCCACCATCGGTCATAGAGGCGATTCAAAGACGTGCGAAACATCCAATTTTTGGTTATCCCGGGTTGCCAGATGCTTTTTATAATGCAATTATAGGTTGGATGAACCGGCGTTTCGGAGCAACTGTGGCTTCAGATTGGATCACGGCAACGCCCGGAGTTGTACCTGGCATTTCCTATGCGATTGATGCCTTTACGGGACCTGGAGATAAAGTTATTATTCAACCGCCTGTCTATAAGCCATTTTTTTCAGCGGTTGAAAACAAGGGTAGACGTGTTGTGGAAAATCCATTGATTGAGTCGGATGGGGCCTACTATATGGATTATGCCGATTTGGAGGCAAAGATCGATGACCGGACCAAGCTGCTTATCTTATGCAGTCCGCATAACCCGATTGGACGGGTGTGGACGAAGGATGAGATAGAACGATTGGCAGCCATCTGTCAGAAACATAATATCATCATCATTTCCGATGAAATCCATTCAGATCTGGTTTTTGACAGAGAAGCTCACACGCCGTTATTCACACTGTCTGAATCTATCGCAGACCGTACAGTAACGTTTATTGCACCGAGTAAAACCTTTAATCTCGCTGGTCTGTTTTCATCTGTCGCTCTGATTAAAAATAAGCAGTTATTATCAGACTTCCAGGCGGCTTCCGAACGTGCAGGCGTCAAAGATAAGTTAAATATCTTTGGTATTGAGGCTTTAATAGCTGCTTATAATGATGGTGATGAATGGCTTGATCAACTTTTGACTTATTTGCAGGGCAATGCTAAGTTTGTCCATCAGTTTCTTTCTGACCGTATTCCACAAATTAAGATGAAGATGCCGCAAGCGACTTATCTTGGCTGGATGGACTTCCGCGAATTAGGATTATCAGCTGATGAACTGGATCAATTCTTGATTCATGAGGCGGGGCTTGGTTTAAATAATGGCATATGGTTCGGTCCGGGAGGTGAAGGGTTTGCCCGCTTAAACTTCGGCTGTCCACGATCCATATTGGAGCGGGCGATGTCCCAACTGGAGCAAGCGGTTAAAGCCCGGTTTGTCTAATCCTATCCTAAATTATTTAGCAATTTATTTTAATCCTTTCCACCCCTGATGCATAGGATGTAATACACCGCTTTACACCGGGGGGATTTCATGGAGTTTCTGGATCAGGTCAAACAGCACCGTAACAATGAGGAACAATTGAAGTGGGAAGGCACTTTTGCTGATTATTTGGAATTATTGAAGGAAAAACCTTGGGTTGCCCAACCGGCCCATGCCCGGGTCTATAATATGATTAAGTCGGCGGGTGTGACGGAAAAGGACGGTCATCATCATTATCATTTTTTTGATGATGACATATATGGATTGGAAGAGACGCTCGAACGCTTAGTTGAGGAATACTTTCATCCAGCTGCCAAACGGTTGGATGTTAAGAAACGGATTTTAATGCTAATGGGGCCAGTAAGCGGTGGTAAATCGACGATTGTCACGATGCTCAAACGAGGGTTGGAACAATTTTCACGCACAGAAGAAGGAGCCGTTTATGCCATCAAAGATTGTCCCATGCATGAAGACCCTTTACATTTAATCCCAGACCATCTAAGAAATGAATTTTACCAAGAATATGGTATAAAGGTAGAAGGGCACTTATCACCATTAAACGCTATGCGCCTAGAAAAAGATTATGATGGAAAAATTGAAGATGTTCCTGTTGAGCGCATCTTCTTTTCGGAGGATCAACGTGTGGGTGTCGGAACGTTCAGCCCATCTGATCCTAAGTCACAGGATATTGCTGATCTTACGGGAAGCATTGATTTTTCAACAATCGCTCAATATGGTTCTGAGTCAGACCCTCGTGCTTACCGATTTGACGGGGAATTGAATAAAGCCAATCGTGGATTAATGGAATTTCAAGAAATGCTTAAGTGCGATGAGAAGTTCCTGTGGCATTTACTCTCACTAACCCAAGAAGGTAATTTTAAAGCGGGGCGCTTCGCCTTAATTAGTGCCGATGAAATGGTGATTGCTCACACGAACGAAGCAGAGTACCAATCATTTATTAGCAATCAGAAAAATGAGGCTTTGCAGTCACGGATGATTGTCATGCCTGTCCCGTATAACCTAAAGGTAAGTGATGAAGAACGCATTTATGAAAAAATGATTCATGACAGTGATTTGTCAGGTGAAGTTCATATTGCTCCACACGCTTTGCGGACAGCAGCTATTTTTTCCGTGTTAACACGTTTGAAGGAACCAAATGTGCGCGGAATTGACTTGGTACAAAAGATGCGTCTATATGATGGTGAAAACGTGGAAGGGTTCAATGATGTTGATCGACAAGAATTAAGACATGAATTTGCTGATGAGGGAATGACGGGGATTGACCCCCGCTATGTGATTAACCGGATTTCGTCGGCGATGATTAAAAAAGATGTTCCGTCAATTAACGCGTTAGATGTATTGCGTTCCTTAAAAGAAGGTCTTGATCAACATCCATCCATTTCAAAAGAAGATAAAGACAAATATTTGAATTTTATTTCCTTAGCGCGAAAAGAGTACGATGAAGTTGCCAAGCAAGAAGTACAAAAGGCTTTTGTTTACTCATTTGAAGAATCTGCAAAAACCCTCATGGATAATTATTTAGATAACGTGGAGGCTTATTGTAATAACAACAAAATACATGATCCGATCACAGGTGAAGAGATGGATCCAGATGAAAGACTCATGCGCTCAATCGAGGAGCAAATCGGAATTTCTGAGAATGCTAAGAAGGCCTTTCGTGAAGAAATTCTCATTCGAATCTCCGCTTACGCACGGAAAGGAAAACGATTCGATTATCAGTCCCATGAACGGTTACGTGAAGCTATTCAGAAAAAGCTGTTCGCTGATTTGAAAGATGTGGTTAAAATAACAACCTCGTCCAAAACACCGGATGAAACCCAGCTTAAGCGCATGAACGAGGTTACTCGCCGGTTAGTTGAAGAGTATGGTTACAATCTAACATCAGCTAACGAATTATTAAAGTATGTCGGAAGCTTATTGAACCGGTAAACATTAATAGCGGAGCGGACGTCACTTTGCAGGCTTCACCAAAGTGAGTCCCGTCCGCTGGTTCCTTGTTTTTTTAATAGAACCGGTGGTAAAGTATAGAGAAGGAACATATGTGGAGGGTTTTGCCAATGACACGGAAAAAAAGCAAGAGTGAAGCTGTTGAATGGTTTAAAGCATTAGGACTTGCTGTTATTATTGCCATTGTAATTAAATCGTTTTTCTTTACAAATTATATTGTAGAAGGCAAATCAATGATGCCAACATTAAAGGATGGTAATCGTTTAATTGTCAATAAAATTGACTATGACATTAGTCAGCCGGATCGATTTGATGTGGTGATTTTCCATCATAATGATAAAGAGGACTATGTCAAACGAGTAATCGGACTGCCTGGAGATACAATTCGTTATGAGAATGATGTGCTCTATGTCAATGGCAAAGCCGTTAAAGAACCCTATTTAAAACCTTACAAAGAGCAAATAAAGAGCGGTCATTTGACGGAGGACTTCAATTTGAAAGACTATACCGATCACAAGAAAGTACCTAAGGGAAAATTATTTGTGCTGGGTGATAACCGGCGTGTGAGTTCGGATAGTCGTGTATTTGGTTTTGTTGATATGGATCAAGTCGTTGGTAAAGTTAATTTAAGATACTGGCCCATCCGTCAATTCGAATTTATGCATTAATATCAAGGACATGCTTCCGGTATAACCGGGAGTTTTTTTTAGCCAAAAAATTTTGGTACCTAGAGCAAACCACGTCTTTAATTGCATAAGATAAAATAATCTCCTTTTACAAGTCATACTGAATGTTACAGTGTTTGGACAGTCACCAATTAAGGAGGGTAGCCATCTTGGGTAATTATTTGATATCAGAAGAAAACTGGGATCTACACCGGAAAGGTTTTGATGATCAACAAAGGCACGCTGATAAAGTCAAGGAAGCTGTCAAACAGAATCTCCCTGATTTAATTAGTGAAGAAAATATCGTGTATTCGAATGGAAAAAATCTGACGAGATTGCCTATACGATCATTAGACGAATATAAAATCCGTTATAACCATGAGAAAACGAAGCAAGTCGGTCAAGGCGACGGTGAAAGTGAGGTCGGCGATGTTCTCGGACGCATTCCGCAAAACCAGAAATCATCAGGAAAAGATAAAGCTGGCCAGGCAGGTGAAAAGCCAGGGGTTGATTATTATGAAGCTGACGTATCGATGATGGAAATCGAGGATATGTTTTTTAAAGAACTGGCATTACCGAATTTAAAAAAGAAACAACAGGATCAAGTTGTTGTCCAAGATATCGAATTTAGCGACATTCGTCGTAAAGGATTGATGGGCAATATTGATAAACGGCGAACAATTTTGTCAGCGGTCAAACGTAATGCCATGAAAGGTCAGGCAACAATTCAACCCATTACGGACGACGATCTGCGATTTAAAACTTGGGAAGAACATCAAGCCCCGGAGAGTAAAGCGGTCGTTATGGCTCTCATGGATACCAGTGGTTCAATGGGGATATGGGAGAAGTATATTGCCCGGAGTTTTTTCTTTTGGATGACGCGGTTCCTCCGTACAAAATATGAAACGGTCGAGATTGCCTTTATTGCTCATCATACAGAAGCTAAAGTGGTGGCAGAAGAGGAATTTTTCGCGAAAGGTGAAAGTGGTGGAACAATTTGTTCATCAGCTTATCGAAAGGCATTGGAGCTGATTGAAGATCGTTATTCACCAGCTGTTTATAATATCTATCCATTTCATTTTTCCGATGGTGACAATTTAACGTCAGACAATTCCAAGTGCGTTCAACTTGTACGAGAGTTGATGGATGTGGCTGAATTTTTCGGTTACGGTGAAATCAACCCTTATAATAGGAAGTCAGCACTCATGCAAGCTTTTCAAAACATCCAAGACGAGACTTTTCAACATTATGTTTTAAAACAAAAAAGTGATGTCTATCATGCGATGAAATACTTTTTCGCTAAGCAACCATCGGTTCATCAATAGCCCGCATAAAGGCGGGCTTTTTTTGATGATGTCAATTCCAAATTTTTCTATAATCATCTTCATATAAAAATGAATTCTCGGTGGGTAGTCTAAACCTAGGAGGAATTAAAATATGATGTGGTTGTCGCGAATATTTCTGGTATTTATGCTGCTGTGCCTAATGATGCCCAATGCTGCGGTAGCGGCAGAGTCGTCCAAAGTTAAAGTCCATTTTATTGATGTCGGACAGGCTGACAGTATTCTTATACAGTCTGAGCATAAGAACTTGTTAATCGACACAGGCGATGAAAATTCCGGAGAACAGATCGTAAATTATTTACAAGCCAACGATGTTGATGTGCTTGACGCTTTAATGATCACACATCCTCATCATGACCACATTGGCGGTGTCACTGATGTTCTTGAGCAAATCAAAGTTCAGTCGTTTTACATGCCCCCTTTAAAAAATAAGACGAAAACCTTTAATCGTCTGAAACAAGTGATTGATGAAAAGAAAATTATGGTCTTCCAAGCTAAAGCGGGCGACAAAATTAACATTGAAAAAGGCGTCACCATGAAAATCATTGCTCCTCTAAAGGGCAAGTATGACAAGATGAACGATTATAGTTATGTGATGAAACTCATTCATGGCAAAAATGAATTTCTGTTTATGGCGGATGCCGGGGAACAGAGTGAGACCCAATTACTCACAAAAAATGTCGACATTCGGGCTGATGTGATCAAAATCGGACATCATGGCGCCAACACGGGCACCACACTGCCCTTTCTTAAGGCGGTTAATCCTGATTATGCAGTGATTTCGGTTGGGAGGAATAACCGTTACGGTTTTCCTTCAAAAGCGGTTATCAAACGGCTTAAGTATTTAAAGATTCCGACCTACCGTACTGATTTAATGGGAACGATTGTCGCTGTGAGTGATGGTCAAAGTATTGAGATCGATAATGAAGGAATTCATGATCAAGATGATGACAGATAGCATTCATTGCGCAAAATAATTTGCTGGTAGTCACAATTTTTTTCATAAAAAAATCGCGCTTAAGATAAATGAAAACCAGAGTAATCGAACACAATATAGGTGAAAGGGGGCACTCATCATGGGACAAAAATTAGGTAGTGTCATGACAAAAGATGTCATTTCTGTCGAACCTGGGCAATCTGTTCAGCAGGCTGCACAGTTGATGAGTCAATATAATATTGGAGCGTTACCAGTTGTTGAGAACGGTCAAGTTAAAGGTATGATTACTGACCGTGATATTACTTTGCGTTCGACAGCACAGGAAAATAATGAGCAATCAAAGGTTTCCGAATGTATGTCGACAAACAACGTAAGAATGGGTGACGCCAACATGGATGTTAATGAGGCTTCAACCATGATGGCCGAGCATAAGCTCCGCCGTTTACCGGTTACGGAAAACAACGAACTTGTCGGCATGGTAGCTCTTGGGGACTTAACGCAAGATAACGAACCAAATGATGCCGGTCAAGCTTTATCAAGTATTTCTAAGCCATCTGAGCCTCAATAACATGGCCCTCAACAAAAAGGGAACCCGCTATGGGTTCTCTTTTTTATATCGGCGGCTATTCCATGATTTTTGAGTTTATTTTATAATGGAAATATCATTAAACCGCTCAAGGGGGATTCACATCAATGGACTGGAAATCAACTTATCAAAGATGGTTGGCTGCTGAGGATTTAGATCCAACATTAAAGGCCCAACTTGACCAAATGGCTAATGATCCATCGCAATTGGAAGACTGCTTTTATAAAAATTTAACTTTCGGAACCGGTGGTATGCGCGGTGAACTAGGCCCGGGAACAAACCGGTTAAATATATATACGGTTCGCAAAGCTTCCGAGGGATTGGCCCAGTACATATTAAGCAAAGGTGAATCGGCAGTTAAAGATGGAGTTGTGATCGCCTGTGACTCCCGCTACCATTCACAGGAATTTGCTTATGAAGCAGCAGCAACGATCAGTCAACATGGGATTAAAACGCATGTATTTGAATCACTACGCCCGACACCGGAGTTGTCCTTCGCCGTTCGTTACCTAAACGCATTTTCCGGCATTGTAATTACCGCAAGCCATAACCCACCTCAATATAATGGTTATAAGGTCTATAATCAGGAAGGTGGGCAATTACCTCCAGACGAAGCCAATGAGGTTATTGAGTATGTTAATGGTGTTAAAGATGAGTTAGCTGTAACTGCAGGTGACATCGAGAATCTCAAAGTAAAAGGCCTGTTAACGGTAATTGGAGACACCATTGACCGGGCCTATCAAGAGCAATTAGAAACGATTTCGATGAATCCTGATATCATTAAAGAAATGGCCGATGATTTAAAGATTGTTTTTACACCGCTTCACGGGACTGCTTATCACCCAGTAACCCGGGGATTAGCTCACTGGGGCTTTAATAATGTCACTGTTGTCAAGGAACAAGCGGATCCCGATCCTGAGTTTTCAACCGTTGATTTGCCTAATCCCGAAGAGCATCAAGCGTTTAAATATGCGATAACTGAAGGTCAAACTATTAATGCTGATGTGTTGTTAGCAACCGACCCAGATGCTGACAGAGTGGGGGTTGCCGTAAAAAATAACCAAAGCGAGTACACGGTATTAACTGGCAATCAAACAGGTGCCGTTTTGTTACACTATGTTTTAACGCAAAAGCAATCTAAAGGCGCATTGCCTGATAATGGGATTGTTCTTAAGACGATTGTAACGTCGGAAATCGGACGTGATATTGCCGCTAGTTTTAATATCCCGACTGTTGACACTTTAACCGGGTTTAAATTTATCGGTGAAAAAATTGGTCAATATGAGAAAGACCAGTCCCATCAATTCCTGTTTGGCTATGAAGAAAGCTATGGTTATCTAATCGGTGATTTTGTCCGTGATAAAGATGCAGTGCAAGCTTGCTTGATGGCGGCAGAAGCTGCGGCTTTTTATAAGCAGCAAGGGATGACCTTATATGACGCCTTAATGGAGATTTATGAACAATACGGGTATTACCAAGAAGGTCTTGAATCTTTGACGTTAAAAGGTAAAGAGGGCTCTGAAAGGATTGGTAACATCTTGTCTGAATTTAGAAGCGAGCCGCCAAAAGTAGTGGCGGGTCAAACGGTTGAGGTGATTGAAGATTATCAAAGCTCAAAACGGCAGTTGATTTCGTCAGGAACCGTTGAAACCATCGATTTACCGAAGTCCAATGTGCTTAAATATAAGCTGACGGATGGCTCATGGTTCTGCCTGCGTCCATCAGGGACCGAACCAAAAATTAAATTTTACTTTGGTGTTAAAGGCTCGAACTTACAAATCGCTCAAGATCATCTCCAAGTAGTGAAGGGATCCGTCATGGCAAGTGTGGATGCAATTTTAAAGCGTTAAATTCATAATCAGAGGACCACAATGGCAATCTATAAAGGTAAGCCCATTCAGTAAGGATGTGTGGTATGACGAAACATGACAGAAGGATGGTATTAACTTTACTGGTGATGGTGATTGCCATTGTTTTGGTTCCTGTTCATTTAACGAAAGCCCGTGATGCTAATATAAAAATTGCCTATATTTATCAAAAGAATCTTTGGATTCATCATAACGGACAAACGACACAAGTTACCGAAAATGCCAAAGCTTCTCATCCACTTTGGTCGCATGATGGCCGGTGGCTTGCATTTCAAGACGGTGGCCCTGGTGGTATGATCAAAGTGTATAATTTACGTACGGAAGAACTGAAAACAATTACAAGCCATGGTAGCAATCTAAGGTGGTCACCGACAGCCGATATTTTAGCTTACCAGTCAAATAATATTTTAAAGGTGGCCAAAACTGAACATTTACCTGGGAATGATTTTAAAAATTTAGGGGTTTCGTTAGGGGTGGCGAATTACGCTTGGGAGCCAAACGGAAAGGGTTTTTTGGTATCCTCTCAGTCACGCCTATTACCGACGGGCTGGGATTCGGTTAAATTATTCAAAGTCCCGTTAAATGCCAATATGAATCAAAGTCGCTCCCAGTTGTTTTACTCCCTGCCTAAGCAATCAACTGATTTTTTTGCCGTTGGAACAAGTCAGTTTAAATGGTCCCCGACACGTGATTGGATCGCTTTTATTGCTCACCCAACCGCGTCAGCCTCGGCAGACAGTAACACCTTAGCTGTTTTATCTAAGAATGCTGATACATTTATTCGGCTAGACAAAATGTTACTGAATCCTGATTGGTTTAAGTGGGCACCGGTGGGTGACAAATTGGCGTATATAGATGGTACCGGCCGGTTTGCGGTAAAAAATAAGCAGTTATCTGTTAAGGAAATGCCGGCAGCTAATCAGCATACATTGACACCTAAGGGATTTGTGGATCGCGACTTTACTTGGATAGGTTCGAATGAATTTGTTGTCGCTCGAGCTAAGGAACAGGAGTGGAAGAACGATCCAGACCAACGAGCCTTGCCGACGTTATTTTATATTGACAGTCAGTCAGGGAAACAAAAGCAGTTTGTTCAACCGCAGAAAGGTTGGGGGGACTTTGCTCCAATTTACTTACGTGATGGCGATCAGCTATTGTGGGTACGTTCCAACCGTAAGAAAGCGAAGATTTGGATGGCAAATGAGAATGGAAAGAACGCAAGGCAAGTGGTGAATCATATCGATACAAGCTTGGGGTATTATGAGGCTTATGATTGGCAAAATGTTGTTAGTATATATAGGCGTGGGGACGCCAGGTAACGTAAGGGATTTCGACTTAAGCAAGGAGGGGGCTAAGAACCCTGTTGCATGCTGAACTGACTCACAATGCTGGAAGCCAAAAGAAACCCTCTGAGCGGTATGTTCAGAGGGTTAGTGATATTGTGGATGTGATAAATGTTTGCGATCGAGCGTCCCTTCACCTTTACAATAGGGACATTCTCCCTTAGACCGATTAAAGAACAAAAATTTTTTTGCGACAGTGCCTGTGCCGTTACACTTCTTACATAACGTTTTGATAGCCATAGGTGTCGACTCCAATCCTCCGTTCCTTATGAATAGTGTGAACAAGGCCTCTTTGGTTTATGAGCATGGCTTTCGACAGACGGCTACACCTAGAAAATAACGGACACCTTTCCTCGGGGGTTCGATTGTTACGCCTCGTTGGTGATAGATTTCAACATCATCAAAATCTTTGAACAGGGCTTCAAATTCATCGGGTGTTAATTGAAAATAATGGAATGGCTCGCTTGAAGGCTTGTGTTTCCCTTGACCAAACGGCGTTGATAATACAAGGGTTCCGCCGGGTTTTAACAAATGCCAAACTTGCTTTATGAATTGTTGTTCGTCAGGCACGTGCTCAATCGTTTCAAAACTTAATAGGGTATCAAATGTACCGAGTTTTTGTGGTAAGTCGGGGTCTAAAACATTGGCTATTTGGTAGGAGGCTAAGGGATGGTTATAACGTCCTTTAGCATAATGAATAGCCTCTTCAGATATATCGACACCGATGATTTCTGATACTTCACGCCTTCGAGTTTTGGCAATGAATTGGGTGCCATAGCCGGAGCCGCAAGCGAAATCAAGCACGCGTCCGTGGGCATAGGGATTAGAAAAGTAATAGCGTGCAATGTGTTCAAGGTAAAGGCCGTTTGTCGGCTTCATCTGGTCAGGTATGACGCGTTCACCTGTGTATTCTAACAACATCTTTCACCGCTTATGTGTTAAATTTAAAATAATTTAGATTCATTATATTCATTTTATCTTAATGAATGGTTTGATTCAAATCATTTGCGCTAAGAAGGCAGAGCTACAAATGGAACAGTAAATATGTTAAATTTGACAACAGTGATAATTTATATTTTATGAGAAGATTATAGGAAGACGAAAAGGAGTCGGCCCTATGACAGAATTGAAACAAGCCGCTGACAGGCGGAAAACATTTGCGATCATCTCTCACCCGGATGCAGGCAAAACGACGTTAACGGAAAAATTATTGTTACTTGGCGGAGCGATTAGAACGGCCGGAACGGTCAAGTCAAGGAAATCAAAGAAGTTTGCAACCTCTGATTGGATGGCGCTTGAACAACAACGTGGCATCTCTATTACATCAAGTGTCATGCAGTTTGAATATGATGACTACAAAATAAATATTCTCGATACACCGGGGCACGAAGATTTCAGTGAAGATACGTATCGGACGTTAATGGCCGTCGATAGCGTTGTCATGATTATTGATGCGGCCAAAGGCGTTGAGCCGCAAACAATCAAATTATTTAAGGTGTGTCGTGAGCGTGGGATTCCCATTTTCACCTTTGTGAACAAACTCGATCGGCAAGGAAAAGAACCGATTGAACTATTTGAGGAAATTGAAGAGGTTTTGGGGATTGAATCGACGCCGATTAATTATCCTATTGGCATGGGGCAATCTTTCGCTGGCGTTTATGATCGTCTAAATAAACAAATTGAGTTATACCATGAATCGGATGAACATGATACAGTCAAGGTCTCGGGTTATGATGATTTGACGAGCGCTCTTGATGGTGTGGTTGATCAGGACACGATTGAGCAATGTACTGAAGATTTGATGTTGGTCGAAGAAGCTGGAAATACGTTTGATATGGATGCTGTAATGGCTGGTAAGCAAACACCGGTGTTTTTTGGCAGTGCTATATCAAGTTTTGGCGTACCGACTTTTTTGCGGCATTTCTTGAAGATCGCACCCGCACCATCTGGTCGTGAAACCAATAAAGGGTATCTTGAACCGTCAGATCCGGTATTTTCTGGGTTTGTTTTTAAGGTTCAGGCAAACATGGACCCAGCCCATCGCGACCGTGTTGCTTTCTTGCGGATTTGCTCTGGGAAATTTGAGCGAGGTATGACGACGTGGCTGGATCGAACAGGGAAACAAAATAAGTTGGCACAGCCCCAACAATTTTTTGCCAAAAGCCGTGAAGTCATCGATGATGCTTATCCCGGTGATATTGTCGGATTATATGATCCGGGAATGTATCAAATTGGCGACACAGTATGTGGAACGAAGGAAACCTTCAATTTCGGCAGGTTACCTCAATTTCCACCCGAGCACTTTGCTAAAGTTCGACCGAAAAATGCGTTAAAGCAAAAACATTACCTAAAAGGATTGGAACAAATCGCTCAAGAAGGCGCGATCCAAATATATAAGACCCCTAAATTTGAAGAGTATGTTCTTGGAGCCGTCGGAAAATTGCAGTTTGATGTGTTTATCTACCGGATGGAGGCTGAATACGGCGTTGAACTCGTAATGGATCAAATGCCGCATGAGCTTGCGCGTTGGCTTCTTGATACTGACGTTCCTGAACAAGCACTCCGTTCATCACGTAGCACCCTTGTGTATGACCATCAGGATCGCCCGGTCATTATTTTTGAAAATGAATTTTCATTACAATGGTTCAGGCAGCAACATCCTGAAGTAAAGCTTTCAGATCGGGGCATTTGATAGAAAGTCAACATGGACGATTTTAAATCATCGAAGGGGGCTTTGTATGCAAGGTGTCTTATACGTTAGTCATGGTAGTCGCTTGCCTGAAGCGCTTAAAGAAGCTATTTCGTTTATTGATGCCGTTAAGCCTCGTATTAATGCATCATTACAAGACATCTGTTTTTTGGAATTAGCCGATCCTACAATTCAACAAGGAATTGAAAGATTAGTGAGTTTGGGCGCGTCGGCTATATCGGTTGTTCCGGTCCTATTGTTTGATGCGAAACATTATTACGTTGATATTCCTCATGAGGTGGCTGCGGCGCAAAAACAATTTCCTAATATTTCATTCACATATGGTCAGCCGCTTGGCGTTCAGAAACGCTTGACGGATATCTTGGTGACACGTATACGGGAACAGCGCTCTGTTATTCATCAGGACGCTTCGATTGTACTTGTGGGGCGGGGAAGCCGTTATCCGGCAATCAAACAGAAGATTGAATCAATCGCGTTCACCCTGGCGGATACCTTGAACGTTGAACGGATAAAAACATGTTATTTGGCTGCCTGTACTCCTTCGTTTGACGAGGGCCTTCGTGATGCGATTGACCATGGGTCATCACAGGTTTTTGTCGTTCCGTACTTATGGTTTACAGGTCTACTGATGCAATCAATGGAAGAAACCATTAACGGCTTGAACCATTTATCACAAGATATCGTTTTGTGCCGTCACCTAGGTGATCATCCAAATATTAAGGATGCATTGGTTGATCGGGTTAACGAATCGTTTCAGTTTAATCGGGATTTTATAACATGAGCCCCTTACCATTAACTGTTGATTTATTTGGTAAACGGGCGGTTATTGTCGGCGGCGGTCGGATTGCCGAAAGACGAACTAAGACGCTATTGGAAACAGGTGTAACATTAACCATTATTAGTCCAAATGTAACTGATGGGATATGGGAGCTATATGAGCAAGCCTTAATCGATTGGCAGCCCAAGCTCTTTGAAGAGAAGGACGTGTCAGCCGCCTTTATCATCATTGCTGCAACGAATGACCCTAAAGTGAATTGTGCCGTCTGTGAAGCAGCAGGTTCACAAGCTTTAGTTAATGTCGTGGATAACCCAAAGCTTGGGAATGTTCATGTTCCTTCTCATTTTAAACGAGGAAAACTATCGATAAGTGTGTCAACGAGCGGTGCCAGTCCGTTGTTAGCAAAAAGCATAAAAAACGATTTAGCAGCCAAATATGATGAACGTTATGTGGCATATCTTGACTTTTTATATGAGTGTCGTCAGCTACTGCAGTCATCATCATTATCTCAAGATAAACAACATCAAATCCTATCAACTCTCTTGTCTGAAGTTTATATGAAGCCGGAGAAACAAACACAAACCCTTAATTGGTTAAGAGTGGAGGCAGAAAAATGAAAGGGCTTGAAGGTCGCTTGATTGGATTGGCGGCAACGAGGAAGACAGATGCCATATCTGAATTGATTCGTAAAAATGGGGGCACCTCGTTAAGCTTCCCGATTCAAGGTCAACAATGGCTGGAACATGAAGTTGCAGAAATGGATGTTAGGCAGCTTTTGGAAGGTCGATTTGATTGGCTGGTTCTAACTACAGGGATTGGCATTGAAACGCTGCGGGCGGCCGCTGATCAGCTTGACCATCGAGAGGCGTTTGACCATGTGCTTCACCAGAGTAACCTGGCTGTACGAGGCAGTAAGACGAACGCTGTTTTAAAAGAATGGGGAATTCAACCGGAACTCGTATCCGAAGACGGCACAATGGATACATTGTTCGAAGCATTGATGCTTGAAGACCTTGGCGACCGTCGCGTGTTTTTACAATCGTACAACCAAGATGATGCTGTGTTACGTGATCAACTGGAACATGAACACATGACCGTTTATCTCTCACAACCTTATCAGTATTTATCCCCTGATATTCAAACCCTCAGTGCTTTACGGGAGGCTATCATGACAGCATCTTTGGATGCAGTCATTTTTACGAGTAAGACCCAGGTACGGAATCTTTTTGCTGATTCTGAGCACCAAGATACCCTCATTCAGTCCTTTAATGAAAAAGTGTTGGGGGTCGCTGTCGGTCAAGTAACCGCTCAAGCATTAAGTCAATTGGGAATTAAGCAAATTATTCAACCGGATAAGCCGAAGATGGGGGCCATGGTTGTGACACTTACGAAGTATTATCAAGAGCAGATGACCGAATAATCAACATAAAACGCCATTCATCCCATTGAAAGCTTTTCAATGGGACAAATGGGATTTGTATCAATGCCCCGTTTCCTTAAAAGTGATGTTAATAAACTGTCCACTCATCGGATTGAATGTGACATTAACATAAACGCCAAATTCTTTATTCTGTTGCTTCAACCACAACTTAAATTTCTCAACGGCCTCGTCATTTGATTGCTTTTCTCTGCCAATGTGAAGATAATCAACGACTTGAGCGTTTGAGTATTTTTCCTGCGCTTTTTTTACCGCAATTTTACCCCACTTAGCATACGCGGGTGCCTGTTGGGTCTCCGCATCTACCTGGGGAATGTTGTTCGCTCCATTGATTCCTATCAATAAGACCAATGCTGCTAAAATTTTATACATGATAAGCACCTCGTATAAGATTAGAATTATTTTGCCCACAATCATTAAAATCATGCAAAAAAAGCACCAGCGTTATGCTGGTGCAAAAATCTTATTCCAATGTCCGGTTCATTTCGTCAACAGAAAACGGTTCTGATGGTTTCAAACTTTCTCCTGGATCGATAATGCCGTCACCGCCGCAAACAGAGCATGTGTAACGCCATTCCTCGTCATCCATTAGTAAGCCTTCACCATCACAAGCTTTACAGATCCTATCTTTGTGCGGCATAACCATCTCTCCTTATGATCCGTTTCCACGTTAGTTTCTCACGTGAAGATCAAAATGATACGAGAGGTTCATGGTTATTTTTGTTTGTTTTTAACCCAGTTAATTAAACCGCCGGCTAACATCATATCCTTCTGTCGCTCGGATAATGCGTGTTTGACATTGACAGTTTGGTTTTTGCCCTTAATCTTAACGTCCCATGCTTGACCTTCTTGTATCTTATTTCTCAAATCAGTGAATTCAAGGACGTCACCTTGCTCTAATTTGTCGTAATCATCTTCATTTGTAAATGTCAGCGGTAAAATGCCGAAGTTAACGAGGTTTTGCCAATGAATCCGGGCAAAGTCTTTGACAAGCGCCACACGTAATCCGAGATATCTTGGGCCAAGCGCAGCATGTTCACGACTGGATCCTTGCCCATAGTTAAAGCCGCCAACAATGGCATGGCCGCCTTCTTCTTTAATATCCATAGCCCGATCATAGTAGGTATCGTCAACAATTTCATAGGTGAATTTGCTGATCTCCGGCAAGTTACTCCGGTATGGTAGCACACGGGCGCCGCCGGCGAGAATTTCATCTGTTGAAATGTTATCGCCCACTTTTAATAAGATCGGTAATTCTAATTGATCAGGCATGCTATCCATCTCTGGAATAGACGCGATGTTCGGTCCTTTAATAAGTTCAACCTTCTTGGCTTCTTCGGCCGGCAAAGGTTGTTCCAAGAGTTGATCGTTGACAGTTGGATCCGTAGGTTCCTTAACCTTTGGATAATCAAAATCAAGAGTACGCGGATCTGTGATAACACCTTTTAAGATCGAAGCCGCTGCGGTCTCAGGGCTACATAAGTAGACACTGTCTTCTCTTGTCCCTGAACGTCCCGGGAAGTTTCTCGGTGTCGTCCGCAAGCTAACTCGTCCGGTCGCTGGTGCTTGCCCCATGCCGATACAACCATTACATCCAGCTTGGTGCAAACGAGCTCCTGCACTTAAGAAGTTTGCCACGTGACCATCTTGGGCAAGGTCTGTCAACATTTGCCTTGAGGTTGGATTAATATCGAATGATGTACGATTGGCGATTTGCCGTCCAGCCACCATTTCGGAAGCAATCGCAAAATCACGATAACCCGGATTGGCGGATGAACCGATGTAAGATTGATAAATCGTTTCACCAGCAATTTCTCGGACTGGAACGACATTACCTGGACTCGACGGTTTTGCGATAAGCGGTTCCAATTCGGAAAGATTGATTTCCTCATCTACATCATAGGTTGCACCATTGTCGGCCAAAAGCTCTGTCCATTCATCTTCACGGTCTTGCTCTTTTAAAAAGCGTTTGACCTCGTTATCAGCAGGAAAGACTGTTCCGGTCGCTCCAAGTTCAGCGCCCATATTCGCAATAACGTGGCGATCCATAGCACTTAGATCTTTTAACCCAGGTCCATAATACTCGATGACATGATTGACACCGCCTTTAACATCATGGCGACGTAATAATTCAAAAATAATGTCTTTAGCGCTGACCCAATCAGGTAACTCTCCTGTTAATTTAATGCCCCAGACTTTGGGCATTTTTACATAAAAGGGTTCACCAGCAATAGCCATAGCGACATCGATACCACCGGCGCCAATGGCCAACATCCCCATACAGCCATTGGCACATGTATGACTGTCAGAGCCAAGTAATGTTTTGCCGGGTTTGGCCAACCTTTGCATATGCACTGGGTGACTCACGCCGTTACCTGGCCGGCTAAAATGGAGACCAAATCGTTGTGTAGAGCTCTCCAAGAATAAGTGGTCATCAGGGTTCTTACTATCTTCCTGAATTAAGTTGTGGTCAACATATTGAGCCGAAGCCTCTGTTTTGGCGTAGTCTAAACCCATGGCTTCAAGTTCAAGCATAACCAGGGTTCCCGTTGCGTCTTGGGTTAAGGTTTGGTCAATTTTCAGTCCAATTTCTTCTCCGGGCGTCATCTCACCTGAAACAAGGTGGTCTTTAATGAGTTTTTGAGCAACATTAAATGCCATAATTTACCTCCTATAATCAAACCTTCATGTTTATGATATTCATCGTACAATTAGTTTACCCTAATTTACACTTGAAATAACGAGATTTTTCAGGGATAAGTTAAATGGATAAGTTAAATAAATGAGCAAAGACTAATGAAAGAATTTATAATTAAGAGAGGGTATTCTGTATGGCAGATTTTAATTGGATTTGGAAAGCCGTTTTGATGGTCATCGTAGGCACATTTCTTTTGCGGATTGCCGGTCGCAAATCAATCGCTCAAATGACGCTTGCGCAAACCGTGCTGATGATTGCGATTGGTTCCTTATTGATTCAACCTGTTTCTGGAAAAAACTTATGGGTGACTTTCGGCGTAGGTGCTGTATTAGTGGTGACCCTCATCGCTATGGAATTTGGCCAACTCAAATCAGATAGTATTGAAAAATTCATAACAGGAAAGTCTGTTCCATTAATTGAGAACGGAACACTCAATGAAAAAAACTTGAGCCATCTACGGTTAACAGTTGATCAACTTGAAATGAAGTTGAGGCAGAAAAATATTAAGAAGGTGAGCCATGTTAAATGGGCCACGTTGGAACCAAACGGCCAATTGGGCTATGAACTCAAACAGGACTATCAGCCTGCGCTCAAGAAGGATTTGCAATCATTGGCTACAGATATAAGTGAATTAAAGGAAGCCCTTAACCATTTGTTAAATGATGATGACTTGTTAACGGAGCTGAATCAAAAGCTAAATCGAATGAATCAGACTTTAGCACAGTCTAGTGACCAGTCTGATATCTTTAAAGAAGTTCAGCAAAAAGGGCATAATGATACACCGCCAAAACGACTGCAATGATGATATATTAAAATAATTTTTCTGTTACGCCACTGAGGTGGCGTGTTTTTTTGTCCTTATTTAATAAACGAAAGAGACAGAGCAGTTGTAGACACGCCTAACCCTATTCATTCATATAATGACATCAACATACATTGTGTTAAAAGGTGATAAGGGGATGGTCGTGTTGAAACCTGAATCACGTCAGGAATTGGATCGAACAATTGATGAAATTACGGAGATTGCTGATGGCTTTGGTCTTGATTTTTTTCCGATGCGTTATGAAGTTTGTCCCGCGGATATTATTTATACATTTGGTGCTTATGCGATGCCGACGCGGTTTTCACACTGGAGTTTCGGTAAGCAGTATCACAAAATGAAACTGCAATATGACCTTGGATTAAGTAAGATTTATGAACTCGTGATTAATTCCAATCCGTGCTATGCTTTTTTATTAAATACCAATAGTTTGATTCAAAATAAAATGATTATCGCTCACGTCCTTGCCCATTGTGATTTCTTCAAAAACAACATCCGGTTTCAGAATACCCGTCGTGACATGGTCGAAAGCATGAGCGCGACGGCTGAACGCATTAAGCATTACGAATATGAGTATGGTAAAGAGCAAGTCGAAACGTTTATAGACGCTGTACTTTCCATTAATGAGCACATTGATCCATCATTGGTGAAATCAGCTGCCCAACCGGTCCATACTAAGAATCATAAGACGCAATCTCATCCTCAATCGTCCTACGAAGATTTGTTGACGATGGATAAGGATGTAAAAGAAACTCTGCCCGCGAAAGTTTCTCCACGGTTTCCTGAACAGCCGGAGAAAGATTTGCTCCTGTTTATTGAAGAACATAGTCGTGAACTGACAAATTGGCAGCGTGATATTATGACCATGTTGCGCGAAGAGATGCTTTACTTCTGGCCGCAGCTGGAAACAAAAATCATGAACGAAGGCTGGGCGTCATATTGGCATCAGCGAATATTAAGAGAGCTTGATTTAACAAGTGATGAAGCGATCGACTTCGCTAAGTTAAACGCCAATATCGTCCAGCCAAGCCAGAATCAAATTAATCCTTATTATATGGGATTAAAGATTTTAGAGGATATTGAAGAACGGTATGATAACCCAACGGAAGAGATGCGGAACATGGGCATTAAACCGAACAGAGGACGAGAGAAAATTTTCGAAGTTCGTGAATTGGAATCCGATCAGTCCTTTATCCGTAATTACATGAATAAAGACTTGGTTGAACGTGAGGATTTATTTTTATATGAAGAGCAGGGTGATGAATACAAAATTACGAGCAAAGATTGGACGGAGGTTCGGGATCAATTAGTGGCTACGCGTGTCAACGGTGGGTTCCCTTATATTGCGGTTCAAGACGGTGATTACCTAAAAAACGGTGAACTTTATCTCAAGCATTATTATGAAGGGACGGAATTAGATATCAAGTATTTAGAGAAGGTGCTGAGACTCATCCATCAGCTTTGGGGACGAACGGTTAACTTGGAAACAACGGTCGAGGATCATCGCGTTCTGTTTACAGCTGACGGGGAAAAAGTACATCGGAAACGGTTGGACTAACGCTTTAGATCATTCAGTCAATTTTTTGGGTAGTTATCAAAAGGGAATGAGGCTGGAACAAAAGTATAATAGTCACAGAATCATCCGAACGTGTTGATTAATCCGTTCGGATGATTTGTTTAAAGGGTCGTTCCTGTCATCGCTTCGTCAAAATCCTTCGCTTGCCGCGGGGCACGGCCTTAGCTAACTTGGTCAAGAAAACCGCTTGACCAAGTGGATCTTCGGTTCGTGCTTCTGCATCTTCAAGCCTATTCAGAGAAGCAAGATGCTTCGTCGCAGTCTAAAAAAGCATTCTAAGGCGTTCGTGCTGTTCCCGCAGGCGTCTACGAATTTTGACGACGCTTAGAACTGGCTTTATATCTTATTGTTCGGCTTCCTGAGTGTCCTATTTTAGATTTATACCAGCTTGGTTTCCTTGACTATTAAAAAGTTTAAATTGACAAATTAAATAAAGTAAGCTATAATTAAAATCTAGATAAGTTAAGTAATATTTTCCTCCAGTAGAAACCATCTTTTTTCCTCTCTGGAAACACCCATAATTAAAATTTCCTTATATTATTTAGACTAAGAACGTTTTTGAAAGAATAATTCACACTGGCACGGTCATCGGAGCCGTAAGGACGAATGAGAGGTAGGGCATTCGTTGTTTTAAGATTTCAGAAATCATGCTGAAGTTAGTCTCGGAACACTATAGTGAAAATCAGGGTTTGGTTTTATGGCATCTCTACTATCTAGAAGTGGCAATTTTGTCCTTATGCAACTCAATTTTAATAATATGATTTGCTAATGAGTGTCTAAGGAGTGGATAATGTTCCGTCCTTAGACATTTTTTTCTTTTAAAATTTTAAATCAATTTCAGCAGAAAGGAGTCAATACATGGAGAAACCTATTCTATATTTTATTGATATTGGCAATTCAATGTTTAGTCAAATGGCAGAGGGTATTGCCCGGTACTATTTGGAAGAATACTATATCTTTTCAGCAGGTGTTGACAAACATAGTATAGATTCAAGGGCAGTCAAAGCGATGGAGAATATTAATATTGATATCACAGATCAGACATCGAAGTTGATTGATATGGAATTATTGATGAACGCCGACTCTATGATCACATTGTCAAAAGAAGCCGAATTGCAATGTCCAAAACCAAGGGATGTGAATCAGTTTTATTGGCGATTCCCAGAACCATATAATTTAGAGGGATCTAGGGAAGAAAAATGGCAAGCGATAACGAAGGCGAGGGATCAGCTTGAAAGGCTTATCCGCCAATTTAAAGACAAAAAAATATCCTAAGCGGTTAAACCTCTTTTCTATCCTTCAGAGAAAGTAGAAGAGAGGTTTTTTAGTTATCATAAATTAGGTATAACAGCCTATTTAAAAAAAGTGCATAAAAATGAGTTTGGCTTGCTACACATTCGGGTAAATGAAATACGTTGAAAACTATTTTTTTAAGCAAGACATACGTTTTAAAAAGTTGAGAAATAAGGGGGTTAAAAAATACCATGAAAATGATAAGTGAAAGCCCGGTGAAGCAGATATCACAGTATCCATTTCCTTATTTTCTACTTGATCTGAATGCCAACATTATAAGCTGTTCAGGTAAAGCCCGGCAACAGTTTGGGGATATTGATGATTTAAGTGATATTATCAACCGTAATGAATTAGCATTTTATGATCATTTGTCACAAGATGATACCGATGTCCCGATTGAGTTAATGTTAAGAACTGTAGCGGGGTTCAAACCTTTTAACGTCTTCAAGCAAATCTCTGGCCCAAAAAGGATTGAACTATTTTGTATTCCAATAGACAATCAATCAAAGGCAATGAAACAAACCATTGATGAATTGAAGCGACATATTCATGATATTGAAAAACGCGTGCAGGAAGATCAACACCTAGTTAATATCGGAAAAATGGCGGCAAACTTTGTCCATGAAGTTCGCAATCCATTAACAACTGTGAAGGGGTTTGTCCAATTACTGCAATCTTACACTGAAGATGATACATATAATAAATATGCCGATGTGGCGCTTGAAGAGTTGGACCGTGCTAATCAAATTATTGGTGAATTTTTGTGCGTTTCCAAACCGTCTGATCAAGAAAGGACCGTTGTCTCTGTATGTCAACTGGTTAAAAACACCATTATTCTATGTGAAAGTGTAGCGTTAAATGCCAAATGCGTACTTGACTATCAATTACCTGTCGAACATGTTAATGTTAAAGTCAATACACAGCAAATTAAGCAAGTCTTAGTCAATATGATAAAAAATGCCGTTGAGGCAACATCTGAGAATGCCAGCGATACCCATGGAGAAATTAACATACATACCAAAATAAATCGCGGTTTTATCCATATTTATATCAATGACAATGGGGCTGGTATGGATCAATCCACATTAAATTATATTTTTAAACCGTTTTATACAACAAAGTCATCCGGAACGGGCTTGGGCTTATCTGTTTGTAAGGATATTATTGAGGAACATGGCGGGTCAGTAACGGCAGAAAGTCAATTAGGAATCGGTACTTGTTTTATTATTTCTTTACCCATTTTGCATAGGCAAGTATAATCATGCAAATCAAAACGGTCTTGGTTCTCCAAGACCGTTATCAATCGCTTCTATTATTCCATTCGTTCAATTGTTTCAAAAATTTCTTGTGATTCAAAGTAATCAAATAGTTTGTCGAGCCACAAATAGTATTCCTTAGAGGATTGGAGTTTTTCGATGTCGGACATGGCCAATTGTTGTTCAACGCTGGTTAAATCGTGATGGTCGATGATTTGTTGCAGTTCACTCAATGATTCATCGATAGACTGTAGATTAGATTGAATGACTTTCCGCCATTGGTGAGTAAAGAAATCAATAAATATTTGATACCAGTCCTTCTTAGCTGTATACAAGTCCTTCCTGACACCTTTTTGCCATACTTTTTCTACCATGTTCAAATCGGTTAGTGCCCTGACGGAAGTGCTCATGCTGGTTTTACTCATTTGTAGCTCTTCTTTCATATCATCGAGTGTCAGCGGCCGGTCTTCAAAAAATAAGGTGCCATATAAGCGACCAATCGAAGGAGTTACCCCGTATAAGTACATATTTTGCGAAATGGTTTCAATCACTCGTTCCCGCGCTTTTTTAATGGCCATTTGATTATCTGTCGGTTTCTGTATGCTCATTCACTCACACCCGTCTAAAGCTTTATAATCGTCTAATTTTATAATACCGTATTTTTTTTATATGAAAACCATGAGATAGACGAGGAATTTTGGGTAATTTGGAGCAATATTGAGGAATTAGTATTATATTTTTGTTCAGTATGAACTGTATGTTTTAAATGAACTATTAGTATTTTATATGCTGTTTGTTTAATATAACGACTTATATGTAAAATAGATAAAGTAAGTCGAACAAAAAATATGTTTATTAAATCTTTTTTGGGGAACTTATATGAAAGTATAAAATGAATGAGTGCGTTTAGGATTGAGGTGAACCAATGGATAAGATTGAAGTTCGTGATATTACGAAAGTTTTCGGTAAAGCCCCTAAAGAAGGTATTGAGTTACTAGATAATGGCCTTTCCAAAGATGATATTCTTGATAAAACCGGAATGACTGTCGGGGTTAATAAGGCAAACTTTAATATCAAAGATGGCGAAGTTTTCGTTATTATGGGGTTGTCAGGTAGTGGTAAATCAACAATGGTTCGAATGTTGAACCGTTTGATCGAGCCGACTGGAGGTTCGATATTGGTTGATGATGAAGATGTCACACAGATGAGTAAACAGCAATTACGTGATCTCAGAAGAAAGAAAATGAGCATGGTTTTTCAAAATTTTGCTTTATTTCCGCATAGGACCATACTTGAGAACACTGTATATGGACTTGAGATTCAAGGTGTGACGAAAGCTGAACGGAATGAAAAAGCTGTGAATTCACTTGAACTCGTTGGATTGAAAGGTTATGAAGACAAACGTCCAGATGAGTTAAGTGGCGGTATGCAACAACGTGTTGGTTTGGCACGTGCATTGGCTAATGATGCCGATGTCCTGCTTATGGATGAGGCGTTTAGCGCATTGGATCCACTAATAAGAAAAGATATGCAGGATGAACTGCTTGACCTTCAAGAGCGGATGCAAAAAACGATCGTATTCATTACACACGACCTTGATGAGGCCTTAAGAATTGGTGATCGTATTGCATTGATGAAAGACGGTTCCGTTGTTCAAATTGGATCACCGGAAGAAATCATGATGAATCCTGCCAATGACTATGTTGAGCAGTTCGTTGAAGATGTTGATGTCACTAAGGTCTTTTCAGCCGAGCATGTTATGAAACGGGCTGAACGGGTTAATGTTGATCGCGGTCCGCGTACGGCGCTTAGGTTGATGAAAGACGAAGGTCTGTCTTCAATATACGCCATCGATAAAAACAAGCAATTTCTGGGTGTTCTTTTTGCTGATGATGCTAAAAAGGCCGCTGAAACTGGCAAATCGTTAGAAGAGGTTGTACAGGACGTTGAATCTGTGACACCGGATACGTTACTTAATGATATGTTCGATGTCGTTTCTAATTCTAACGTACCAGTCCCTGTTGTCGAAGACGGCCGCTTAAGAGGGATTGTTAAGCGTAGTGCTATTATCGATGTGATGGCTGACAGCAGTGAGATCACGAACGGAGATGAGGTGAACGAATGAACGATCAAACACCATTTTTGCCAAAGATAGAAATTGGATCATGGGTATCCGACTTTATTGACTGGGTCGTAGCCAGTTTCGGTGGATTTTTTGAGTGGCTGGCGAGCTTTATACAGGGTACAGTTGGAGGTATTGAAAGCTTTTTCGGATTATTCCATCCTTTTGTATTTATATTAATTATCGCAGCGATTGCGTTTTGGCGCAGTGGCAAGGGTGTCGCGATTTTTACAATCATTGGGTTATATTTAATTTTTAATTTAGGTTATTGGGATGACACGTTGAAAACACTGGCACTCGTCTTTTCATCAGTGATTCTTTCCATCATTATCGGTGTTCCATTTGGCGTTTTGGTTGGACTAAATGACTGGGCCAAACAGATTATTACACCTATATTGGACTTCATGCAGACGATGCCGGCTTTTGTCTACTTAATTCCGATGATATTCTTATTCGGTATTGGTATGGCACCAGGTGTTGTTGCGACAATTATTTTCTCGATTCCACCTACAATTCGATTAACGGGCTTGGGGATCCGACAAGTGCCTGAAGATCTAATGGAAGCTTCACAGGCGTTTGGTTCAACGACTTGGCAGAAGTTATTTAAAGTTCAATTGCCATTATCACTGCCAACGATTATGGCAGGGATTAACCAAACGATTATGCTTGCTTTGTCCATGGTTGTTATTGCATCACTAGTTGGTGCGCCAGGACTTGGGGAGCAAGTTTACTTAGCTGTAACACAGCTGCGTATTGACATTGGTGTTGAATCTGGTTTAGCGATTGTTATTATCGCAATTGTGTTAGACCGGATTTCACAAAATATAGCAAAACAAAACTAATTAAGGGGGAAACAATTTATGAAGAAATTCACTACAGCATTTCTTGCCGTCTTCATGGTACTAGGTCTGGCGCTTGCTGGTTGCGGCAACAGCGGATCTGATGACGGTTCAAACGAAAATTCGGGAAGCGATAGTGATAGTTCAAGCTCAGAATCCGTTGGTGAAAAGGTTGATTACACCATCACAGGTATTGACCCAGGTGCTGGTGTTGTCAAAAACTCTCAAAAAGCGGTCGAAGAATACGGTTTGGATAAATGGAACGTTAAGACAAGTTCCGGTTCAGCCATGACAGCAGAACTTGACAAGGCCTTTAAAAATAAAAAGCCTATTGTGGTAACAGGTTGGAAGCCACATTGGATGTTTAGTAAATATGACTTGAAAATCTTGAAAGATCCTAAGAAAGTTTTTGGTGAGTCTGAAGCTATACACACAGTTGTTACAAAAGGTTACAAATCAGAAAATCCAAATGCTTACAAATTTTTAGATCAGTTTAAAATGTCAATGGAAGATTTAAACTCTGTTATGCTTTCGATTCAGGATGGCAAATCTAAAGCAGAAGCAGCGAAGGCTTGGATTAAGGATCATCCAGATAAAGTTAAGGCATGGGAGAAAGACGTCGAGAAGGTTGATGGTAAAAACATTAGACTTGCATATGTTGCATGGGCATCAGCCATTGCGAGTAACAATGTAGTCAAAGTTGCATTAGAAGATTTAGGATATAAGGTTGAACTTAAGCAATTGGCAGCAGGTGCTATGTGGTCAGCCGTCTCAAAAGGTGGCGATAGCGGTGCTGATGCAACGGTATGTGCATGGCTACCAATCACCCATGCTGATTACCAAAAGCAATATAAAGACGACGTTAAAGATCTAGGTGCTAATCTTGAAGGTGTAAAATTGGGTCTTACCGTACCAGAATATATGGATGTTGATTCCATCGAAGACCTTAAATCAGAATAAGATTAAAGCTGAGGACTTAAATAAGTCCTCAGCTTTTTTTGAGAGGGAAAAAAATACCTTTGAAGATAAGCGCATAGTTTCTTGAAAAAAACACACAATAGTTAATGTACAAAGGGAGGTGAACACTGATGGCAGACAACAATAGTAACCAAATCTTAGTGCCAGGTGTTGAACAAGCACTTGATCAAATGAAAACTGAAATTGCCGGTGAATTCGGTGTTCAACTTGGTGCTGACACCACTTCTCGCGCCAACGGTTCTGTAGGCGGAGAAATCACCAAACGTCTTGTTGCTCAATCACAGCAACAATTCGGCGGTCAGCAATAGTCATTTGAAAACAAAAAAATAGTGATATGGCTAAGGGAAGCAGGGCAAACCTGCTTCCTTTTTTCAGTGCATGAACTTAAGCCATACAGTTGTATGAAGTTGTGCAACATTGATGTGACGTTAAAATCCTTGTTTATGGATGAATGTTTAAATAGATAGCTGTATACTTATCCCTTGCGAATTGTAAACGCCCCCGGGAATTGTTAAAATGATAGAGTGACGTATCGTATATTTCATAAATTGTGATCATGGTGAGTTTTCTACAATATTAGAGGTGTTCAATCATGGGCTTATTGAAAAAGATCGTCGGTGATCCGGCGCAACGGAAATTAAATAAATTTCGAAAAACAGCAGATAAAATTGAAAGTTTTTCAGATGAAATGAAGCAAAAAAGTGATGCTGAACTCCGGGAAAAAACTGAGGAATTCAGAAGGCGGTTAGATCAAGGTGAGACACTGGATGATCTTTTGCCTGAAGCTTTCGCCGTTGTTCGTGAAGCTTCAACGCGCGTGCTCGGTCTGACCCCGTTCTACGTCCAGTTGCTCGGTGCAATATCTTTGCACGACGGTAATATATCGGAAATGAAGACAGGTGAAGGGAAAACGCTTGTTGCCACGATGCCAATGTATTTGAATGCGATTGGCGGCAGAGGGGTTCACCTTGTCACAGTCAACGAATATCTAGCGTCCCGTGATGCCGAACAAATGGGTGAATTGTTTGATTTTCTCGGGCTAACGGTTGGCCTCAACGTTTCCGGCATGTCTCATGAGGAGAAGCAAGAGGCTTATAATGCAGATATAACTTATGGGACAAACAATGAGTATGGCTTTGATTATCTACGCGATAACATGGTGCTGTATAAAGAGGAAAAAGTTCAACGTGAGCTTAACTATGCGATTATTGATGAGGTCGATTCTGTACTGATTGATGAAGCACGGACACCGCTAATTATTTCTGGCAATGCTGAAAAATCGACGTTGCTCTATACGCAAGCAAACCAGTTTGTCCGTTTGTTAAAGGAAAATGATGATTATACCATTGATATCAAAACTAAATCAGTGCAACTGACCGAAGAAGGAATAACAAAATCGGAGAATTTTTTCAATGTGGACAACTTATATGACTACAGTAATGTTCAATTGAATCATCACGTGCACCAAGCATTAAAAGCCCATGCCATCATGCACCGGGATACGGATTATGTTGTCAAAGATGAGGAAATTGTGATCGTTGACCAATTTACAGGTCGCTTGATGCCGGGACGCCGGTTTAGTGAAGGTTTGCACCAGGCGATTGAGGCTAAAGAGGGTGTTCCGATTCAACGGGAGAGTAAAACCCTTGCGACCATCACTTTCCAAAACTACTTTAGAAGGTATAATAAGTTATCCGGTATGACGGGTACCGCTAAAACAGAGGAAGAAGAATTTCAAAGCATATATAATATGGATGTTATTTCTATACCGACAAACCTACCTGTTGTTCGTGTTGACCATGCTGATTTAATCTACAAATCACAAGAAGGCAAATTTAAAGCCGTTGCTGATGAGATTGAACGGGCTCATAAAAGAGGACAACCGGTGCTCGTTGGTACAGTCGCCGTGGAAACTTCCGAATTGATTTCAAATTTATTGAAGAAGCGCGGTGTTAAGCATAATGTATTGAATGCCAAATATCATGCCAGTGAGGCAGAAATTATAGAAAACGCGGGGCAACCTAATGCCGTAACGATTGCTACCAATATGGCTGGACGCGGAACGGATATTAAACTAGGCGATGGTGTCAAGGAGCTTGGCGGTCTTTATATTATTGGGACAGAGCGGCATGAGTCACGTCGAATTGATAACCAACTTCGAGGTCGCTCCGGCCGGCAAGGTGACCCGGGACAATCGCAATTTTATCTTTCCATGGAAGATGAGTTGATGCGGCGTTTCGGATCAGAACGGATGCAATCAATGATGGAACGTCTGGGCATGCAGGACGATCAGCCGATTGAAAGTAAGCTTGTGAGTCGTTCTGTGGAATCCGCGCAAAAACGAGTCGAAGGTAATAACTTCGATGCTCGTAAGCAAGTGCTGCAGTTTGACGATGTTATGCGGCAGCAGCGTGATATTATTTACAAACAACGTGCTGATGTTATGGAGTCAGAGAATCTTAGTGATGTTGTCAAAGATATGATCACATCGGTCATTGAACGCATTGTTAATGCTCACACACCGGAAGACTCAGTGCCGGAAGAATGGGACTTGCAGCCGATTGCGGATTATGCTAATGGGACCTTTTTTGATGATGGGGTTATCACCGTCGAGGATCTAAACGGAAAGGATCCGGAAGAGATGATTGAACTCCTGTATGATAAGGTCGTTGAAAAGTATCAAGAAAAAGAAGAACGCTTCACAAGTGAGCATATGCGGGAATTTGAGCGAGTAGTTATGCTTCGGGCGGTTGATACAAAATGGATGGATCATATTGACGCCATGGAACAATTGCGTGAGGGCATTCATCTTCGTGCATACGGGCAAAATGACCCATTCCGTGAATATCAAATGGAAGGCTTCGAAATGTTCGAAGAAATGGTTGCATCCATTGAAGAAGAAGTCGTTAATTATATTATGAAAGCGGAAATTGAAAATAATCTTGAACGTCAGAAAGTGGCCGAAGGTGAGGCGGTCAATCCACAGGAAGACGGAGAAGAAAGAACGAAAAAGAAATCACCGGTTGAACGAGGCGAAAAGACCGGTCGTAATGATCCGTGTCCTTGTGGAAGCGGAAAAAAATATAAGCATTGCCACGGAAAGTAAAAGGCTGTTTTATAAAAGATTGTTGCTTTATATGACTAAATAGCAACAATCTATACGAAAAAAGCCTAAATTAAATAAGGTGCTGGAGGAAATGATCATGGAACTTGCAGATATTAAAAATGAACTCGCTCAGATGCGGGATAGGCTTGAAGAATTCAGGGGGTCTCTTTGACTTAACAGATAAGCAAAATCGGATTGCTGAACTTGAGCAGCAAATGACAGCACCGGGATTTTGGGATCAACAGGATACAGCTCAAACTGTCATCAATGAGGTTAATGCTTTAAAAGAGGTTGTCAATGATTTTCAAACCCTTGCAGAAGGCTTTGAGAACCTTAAAGTGACCTATGAATTAGTACAAGAAGAACATGATGCTGATCTAGAAGGTGAGCTTGCTGATGACCTTGTTTCCTTACGTGATGCTTTTAACAAATTTGAACGAAACATGCTTTTAAATCAACCCCATGATAAAAACAATGCCATCCTTGAACTTCATCCAGGAGCCGGGGGGACAGAATCTCAAGATTGGGCAGCTATGCTGTTACGTATGTACAAACGTTGGGCCGATGATAAAGATTATTCGGTGGAAACATTGGATTATCTTCCGGGAGATGAAGCGGGTGTCAAAAGCGTGACGCTTCATATAAAAGGCAATAATGCTTATGGCTATTTGAAGGCGGAAAAAGGGGTTCATCGTTTAGTTCGAATTTCCCCGTTTGATTCTTCTGGGCGCCGGCATACATCGTTTGTGTCTTGTGACGTCACACCCGAGATTGATGATAGTATTAATATTGACATTAAACCTGAGGAACTGAAAATTGACACTTATAGGGCAAGCGGGGCTGGTGGACAGCACGTTAATACCACTGATTCGGCCGTCCGGATGACGCACTTGCCAACGAACACAATTGTGACGTGTCAGTCGGAACGTTCACAAATTAAAAACCGTGAAAAGGCCATGAAAATGCTGAAAGGCAAGCTCTATCAGCAAGAATTGGAAAAGCAACAACAAGAAATTGAAAACATTCGTGGCGAACAAAAAAGTATTGAATGGGGCAGTCAAATTCGTTCATATGTCTTTCATCCTTATACCATGGTTAAAGACCACCGGACGAGCCTCGATATCGGTAATGCTCAAGGGGTTCTTAATGGGGATTTGGATCCGTTGATCGATGCCTACTTACGGTCGCTCATGAACGAAACGTAAAGCATCCTATTTTAAGGTTGCTTTATGTTATCATAGTTTTTGGCTATACTATGAGCATGATTCGCGTGTAAGGGGTTGATGGTTATCAGTCAGTGGATAAGGAAACAGAGCACATCGCCTGTTTTACGCCTTTTCATGGATTACATCTATGTTTTAATTGGATCAGCATTTGTCGGCATTGCTTTTAATGTTTTTTTACTGCCAAACCGGGTAGCTTCCGGGGGCGTCAGCGGAATTAGTACAATTGTTCATTGGACGTTAGGGTGGGAAGCCTCTTATGTTCAATGGGCGCTTAATATTCCGTTGTTTGTTTTAGGTGTGGCGCTCTTGGGGAGTACCTTTGGTTATCTTCAGTATGCTTTGAAGACATTAGTAGGCACTATCTTTCTTCCGTTTATCGTTTACATAACTTCTGGCTGGGACGCAGCCACTCACCATGAGTTGTTGGGGGCTTTGTTCGGCGGAATTGGTGTTGGACTTGGTTTAGGGATTGTTTTTCGTGGCAATGCCTCAACAGGTGGGACGGACTTGGCGGCCCAAGTCATTCATAAATATACCGGTATTTCATTGGGGACATGTGTTGCCTGTATCGATGGCTTGATCGTTATCAGTTCAGCGGTTTACTTATCGATTGAAAGTGCTTTGTTTGCATTGATAGGTATGTATTTGACAGGAAAATTAATTGACGTTGTCCAAATGGGATTCAATACATCAAAATTAGTTTACATTATTTCTGATCAGCAAACGACTCTAAGATCGGTCATTTTGACAGAAATTGATCGGGGCATTACTCGAATTGATGCTCATGGAGGGTTTACAGAGAATAAACGGCCCATGTTGATGTGTGCTGTGTCTCAAAGCGAAATCACAAAGTTGAAGCATACGGTGAAGGCTGTAGATCCGACCGCTTTTATGATTGTAACGAATGCTGTGGAAATTGTCGGTGAAGGTTTTGAGGAATAAAAGATTAGCGGCTGACATTTGCTGCTTTCTTGCGCCGGCAAATGATTGCAAGGGGAGGGGGATGAGTCCCCCAATGGGAACACCGCAATGTCTTGTCGAACACCAAGATTAGCAACTCCTGTGGGTTGGGTATCTCAGCCATCAGACTTTGATTGTTCATCGCTATCTTGGTTAAAGGGCCGCCCGTTGGTCGACTTTTCTGACATGATAGTCATGTTGGGATTTAAAGCTGTGTCCGTTGGAATATCGGGTTGCCAAAAGTTGTGATCTTTATGTGTTTGCTTCACAGCAGAACACCTCCATAACATATAATATGCAAATTAAAGCAAGGTATGACAGTTTTTTTGCTATAAAGTCGAATGATATTGGCCTAACACTTCCAAAGTCATTGACTTAAAATTAATTTATGTCGATAAAGCTTGGCTGGTTCTTGATATTTGGAAGACTATAGGCTCCAATATTTTTATTCTTGACGGATCGATTTTTTTTATTCAAATAGGACAACATCTCATGAGGTGTTGTCCTTACTCTGCTTTACCTGGTTTTTCTCATTTTTTTGTTCATCTTCTTTTTCAGCAATTTTCCAAGGTGGATCGCCGAGTTGATGAAGATAGTGGTTGATTTTATAGATCGTATATGGAACGACAAAAGAAAGAACGGTACAGATTAAAATAAGGTACGGCGGGTACTTTCCGATAAGATGGGATAGCATTTACTTCTGTCCTCCTGCTTTGTATTGTTCTTCAACATCGGTATGATTTTCTGTACCAATATTCCGCAAGGATACATTCACATTAATATTAAATTTAACTTTCGAGAACAACTTGTCACCATTTTCCCAATCTCCCTGTATTTTATTCCAAAGCTTCCAGTTATGAACTTTTAAATAGTCATTAACTCCGAGTATATCTGCAACAAGATCATCTTGAAGCCGTGTAATGGTATGCTTGACCTTTTTCTTAATGCTTTCACCGATCGCTTTCTCAATTTGATTAAGGACCGTTTTTGATAATAAGTTAACAGAAGTACCAATTTCATATATCGCTCCTTCTGTTCCAATAGTAAGATTCATGGTGATATCCCTTTTACTTTTGACACTGGCACTCATTTGGCTTTTGGCCCGCTCAATCTTAAATGAGACGTGTTTGTTGTTAAAAGGGGGGCGGATGACACCGCCACTTGCTTTACCTCGAATAAACTTTAAACCGGCGACTTCTTGACCGGTCAGAAAGCCAATAAGCTTGTTGGAAATCCCTTTAAAGACAGCTCCTCCTTCAACTTTTAAGTCAGAGCCTTGTAAAAAGATTGTCTGGATAATAAAACTTTGTTTGTTATATAAGTCTTCATTAATATCACTAATCCGAGAGGGTTGTAACATTTGCATGTTTTTATAGCTATTTTCTGTGATTGAATTAATAAAAAGGCCGGGAATATCAGAACTTGGCGGATTTAAATTAAGAATATCTTGAGCTGGATCCTTTGTAATCAATATCTTAATGCCCCGGCGCATTTCCGGTGACCGAATAAAGTAGTCAATCGTATTTTCAAAGGCCATACTTTGGGCCACCTCTTGAGAAATGAGTATGACTTTTAGATGTTCATAAAAGGGTGAACGACTTGTATTAGCAGCGACGTTATGAATATTTTCCATAACGGTTTCACCGCTACTCACCATGTTTTCAAACGGTTTGGTCTTTGACCCGCTGCCACTGCTTCCGCTAGCCCCTGTAGACACGCCACCGGGAACCACAATTTGCTGGATTAATTTAAATTGTTCATCAGGTGGAACATTTTCAACTGGATCTAATCCAACTCCGGTAACAAAGCCCCGATCCTCAATCTCAACACGATCCCAACAACCGCTTAAAAAAAGAATTGGGACAATCATTAATGCAATACCTATACGTTTAAGATTTTTCATGACGGGTTGTCTTTCCACTTTTAACCCCCCTTACCTTGGCAATTAAGAGTAAGAGTAACGGGATTACTGTGCCACAGCTGAAACTTAAAATGGACGTGTATACGCCTAAAGTTTCAATTTCCGGGAATGTTTGCGGAGCCATGGCCACCAAATAGATCATAGGAGCTAGAACCAGAATCCAACTAAATTTTTTAATATTAAAGATTGACTTCATCGCAATCGTGGCAACGTCAAAGGCCATAGTTGCTGTTGTGTAAATCGCCATAATCCAAACTGTAAAAAATAAAGAATCAAATCGTTCAAAGAAACTAACAGGCGCATCAATTTCTTTAGCTATTTCAATGGTAGGATAGAGAATTTCCTTAACAGTTGTTGAAAATACACCCACACAGAAAAAATATGTTGCTAAATTCAACAGCAGTGGTAAAAGAATACCAAGAGATGCTGATTTAGGTGCCTTATCAGGTCGGTTAATAAATGCGATGTAAAATAAAATGACCTCGAAACCTGCTATGGCCGTAAAGGCATTCAACGATCCCCTGATCATGTCCCTTGGGGGTGTCACAAACATTGGCCGTAGGTTTTTAATTTCAATATAGTTGATATTAAGTAGCTGAATGATAATAATCATAACAAGGATAATGGGTATAAACATCATATTTAAACGGAGGAGAGCAACAGACGAACCGGCGACAGCATAGATGACGACGAGTAAAAATATGAGCGCAATAACCTCCATGGGTGTTTTATCAAATATATATAATTTGGCGACATTGGAAATCACTCGAATTTCATAGCCACATATGAAAATAAAATTAATCGTCATGTAAACTGTTAATATTATTGCAATTGGCTTCGTAACAATACGTGAACTGTAAGTATAGAAACTTTCACCTGGAAAACGGGTCGCCAGTTTTGCAATTAAAAACACGATACAAAAAGCGAAAAGGCCACTAATAATAATAGAAATCATGCCATCTCCGTTTTCCGTGGATGAGGAGACTAAACGCGGCATGTTTAAGATACCTACGCCAATGGCCATAGACGCGACAGCATAAAAGAGTTCTTTATTACTAATTTCTTGATCACCGTATTCAAATGAACGCATTAGCGGCGACCCCGCTTTCTATTAGACCGGTCTTGATCCCCAGTTTGTGTCATCTTTGGCCTTCTACTCATCATGGTTAAAGGCACGCGAACAACTAAGTCTTTAAAGTCACTATATAGTTGCGGCGCAAATGGTGTGGCATAGGGAATACCAAAACTTTTCATGTTAGTAAAATGAACATTTATCATGATATAGATAAGCACGAGGCCATATAAACCAAATATGGCCGCTGCAAACATAATTGCAAATCGAAGTAGGCGCAATGAAATCGCTAGACTGTACGATGGTAAGGAAAAAGATGAAATAGCTGTCAAAGCAACAATGATCACCATGATGGGACTGACAATGCCTGCTGTAACAGCAGCCTCTCCGATGACAAGACCACCAACGATACCAATGGTTTGACCAATGGGTTGGGGAAGACGTAACCCCGCTTCACGGAGCAACTCCATAATTCCCTCCATGATGAGAGCCTCAATGAGTGATGGAAAGGGTACCCCTTCACGTGTAGCCGCAATCGAAAAGGCAAGTTTTGTCGGAATCATACCTGGATGATAGGCCACGAGGGCCACGTATAGCCCCGGAAGAAATACTGAAAAGAAGGCAGCTATATAGCGTAACATCCGGATGAATGACGCCAAAAGCCAACGTTCATAATAGTCTTCAGCCGAATGGAACAATTGTCCAAATGTCACTGGGACGATTAATGCGAATGGCGAATTATCAGTAAGAATGCCAACGCGTCCTTGAACAAGTGCAGCCCTGACTCGATCAGGCCGTTCGGTATGTTGAACCTGTGGAAATGGAGATAAAAAACTATCTTCTATCCATTGCTCAATATCACCTGATGACTCTACATCATCCAAATCAATTGATTTAAGTCTCCGGACAGTTTCTTTAACAAGCGCAGGATTAACCACGCCGTCAAGATAAGTTATCGTAACATCCGCCTTGGATCGACGGCCCACCTTAATGGATTTCATCCGTAAGTTGGGATCACGGATACTCCGACGGATCATACTAGTATTTGTTCGAATATTTTCTATAAAACCCACACGGGGACCTCGAACAACCGCTTCAGTAACTGGAGGTTCAATACTTCTTGATTTCCATCCTTTGGTATCAACCATTATGACTTGGTCAAGACCATCAATGAAGATCGCTGTATTACCGGATAACAATGGTAAAGTGACATCATCCAAAGTTCTAACTCGATCCACCTCAGACGCTGGCAAAGCATCATATTGTAAGGCATTAATAATGGCTTCACCATCATCTTTTGATATATTATCGTCAACATACTTATTGAATGAATGAATCGATTTAATAAGTCTTTGTGATATGTAGTCGGTTTTGACAAGACCATCTATGTAAATAATTGCGCAATCTCTGTCATATCCACCTAAAGAAGCTTTCTTTACAATAAGATCGCTGGGATTATCCATCATTGATTGAATGTTATTGATATTCTTTTGAAGATCCTTGTAAATGGTGACTTCGAATGATGGTGTCTGCTGTTTCTTGGTATATGAATGGGCGTTCTCCATTATTTTAGGGTTACTTCGTCGAAAGAAAGATCGAAACAACACAATCACCACTTAACTTCGAGTATATATAGTGCTCTTATATAGGATCCGCCAATCAATCAAAAATATACGAATCATTTTTGAGAAAGTCATCATTCGAATTACAAACGTTTAATGTTATGAAATGAAAATGTAATAAAAATTTGTCTTAACTTGTCTAATAGTGGTGTTATAATGTTCATTAAGAGTTAAAGTTCTTATAATCTCCAGTTGAAATAAAAGTCTCTCACTTTCATTCTCATTTTTTCTATAAAAACAACGAAAAATATAACCGAAATTAAAATAGAAACCTCCCATATGGACAACATGAAGAAACCAACGGTCATTAAGGTGTGATAATTTGATGATTCAGATGAAAGATATTTGGAAATCCTATACCAATGGTGTTATGGCAGTGAACAATATCAATGTGGATATCGCCAAAGGAGAATTTGTATATATTGTCGGGCAAAGTGGGTCAGGGAAATCGACATTAATTAAATTGATGTACCGTGAGGAAAAACCGACAAAGGGTCAAATTATTGTTGATGGAAAAGATGTGGCCAAGCTCAAGCGCCGCCACGTTCCCAGCTTAAGACGTCAATTAGGTGTAGTATTTCAGGATTATAAATTGTTACCAAAACTAACAATCTATGAGAATGTTGCTTTTGCCTTAGAAGTTATTGAAGAGCATCCACGCAATATTCGCCGACGAGTCATGGACGTTCTTGATTTGGTCAAGCTTAAACATAAAGCGCGTTTTCTTCCGCAGGAACTTTCCGGCGGTGAACAACAAAGAATTTCGATTGCCCGATCGATTGTTAATAATCCTTCCATTGTTGTTGCTGACGAGCCGACAGGGAACCTCGATCCCGATACCGCTTGGGGGATCATGGAGGTTTTTGAACGAATTAATAATAATGGAACAACGGTTGTTATGGCCACACATAACCGGGAAATTGTAAACAATTTAAAGCGCCGTGTGATTGAAATTGAAGGCGGTATGATTGTTCGTGATGAACAACGAGGTGAATACAGCTATGAAGCTTAGAATGCTAGGCAGACACATTAAAGAAGGTCTGAAAAATCTCGGAAGAAACGGATGGATGACCTTTGCTTCCGTTAGTGCTGTGACCGTATCGCTGCTTCTGGTTGGTCTGTTCATGATGGTCATCTTGAATTTAAATAGTATGGCCGACCAGGTGAAAGATGACGTGGAAATTCACGCTTTTATTGATGTCACAGCGAATAGTAGTGATGAAAAGCATTTAAAAGAACAGATTAAGCAAATTGATCAAGTTCAGTCCATCCAGTATCAAACAAATCAAGAAGGATTGAATAATCTCGCTTTGGGTGACGAAACCGAATCCTATGTTAAGTCTTTGGATAATATCGGTTTTCTACCAAACTATTATGTTGTTAAAACAGAAAATCCTGAACAAGTACCTAAAGTTGCTAAAGAAATCAAACAGTTCAATCATGTAGGTGAATTGAAATACGGCCAAGGCAAGGTTGAAAAACTATTCTCTGTAGTTGATATTGCTAAGAGTGTTGGTCTAGTCCTAGTTGTAGGCTTGTTATTTACATCCATATTTTTGATTACGAATACGATCAAACTTACAATTGTTGCTCGCCGAACAGAAATAGAAATTATGAAACTAGTGGGTGCAACGAATGCGTTTGTTCGATGGCCGTTTTTCATGGAAGGGCTTTTCTTGGGGATTCTTGGTGCTGTATTACCGGTCGCGGCTGTCGCTGTCGGTTATCAATATATTTACCAGCATTTTAATGACCGGATGATGTCCATGTTTGAAATGATCCCTTACCAGGATTTGGTTATAATGCTAGGTAGTATTTTATTGGTACTCGGTGCCTTGATTGGCGTTCTTGGCAGTATGCAGTCGGTTCGTAAGTTTTTAAGTGTGTAAAAGGCAATGGAAGAATAGGGGGAGGAAGATGAGACAATTTTGGCGTAACATCGTGGTTGGCGCGGTGATCGTTTCTATGTTTACGAGCTTTTCTTGGGGAAGCGTCAGTCATGCTGAATCGAAGAAGAAATTAAATAATAAGCTTAATAATATTGAGAAGAAGCAAGATAAGAGTGACGAGAAACTTAGTGGTGCCAAAGACCAATTAGAGAAAAATAAAGAAAAGCAAAAGGACAAGCAGGCAAAAATCGACCAAATTAAAAGCAAAATTTCGACAACTAAAAAGCAAATAACTGATATTGAAGACACGATTGCGAATAACAAAGCAGATATCTCTAGAATGAAGAAGCAGATTAAAAGCATCAAAAAAAGAATCAAAAAACGAACGAAGATTTTGAAAGACCGGATTAAATCGATGTACATAAATGGTGGATCAGTTGATTACTTATCCGTTCTGCTCGGTTCTAATAATTTCGGTGAATTCTTGGATCGCGTGTTTTTTCTAAACAAAATCTCAGATCAAGACAAAAAGATTATTAAGAGTCAGAAAGAAGATAAAGCCGAAGTCGAGAAACAGCAAGCATCGATACAAAAGAAACTGAAAGAAAATCAATCGAAAAAGGCATCCTTAGAATCTCTCAATTCCCAGCTGAGCGATCAAAAAGCGGAACAAAAACGTCTTATGAAGAAACTTGAGGAAGAACAGGGCCATATTGAAAAGATGATCATGACTCAAAAAGAGAAAAAGAAAACCCTTGAGGGTCAAGAGGCTGCGGTACGTCAATTAATTAAGGAAGCCAAGCAACGAGAACAAAGGCGAAAAGCCAACAAGCAAAACAATAGCCCATCGAAACCTGAAGCTTATTCGGCATCATCATCTGACGGTGGAGGTAATGGCATGTTTATTTGGCCAGCCGGAAATCGTGGTGCTATTAGTGATTATTACGGAGCACGTGGCGGAACGCATAAAGGTATTGATATTGCGGTTAATGGTGCTGTTAAAATAAAAGCTGCCCAATCCGGTGTTGTCGCTAGAGCTTATCATTCTAGTAGTTATGGCAATGTTGCATTTATTAACCATAGAATAAATGGGAACATATATACAACAGTCTATGCTCATATGCGTAGTCGCCCAATGGTGAGCAAGGGCCAGAAGGTACAACAAGGTCAACAAATAGGATGGATGGGATCGACAGGTCAGTCGACGGGTCAACATTTACATTTTGAAATCTATAAAGGTCAGTGGACGCCACCACCACATCCAGGTACGGTTAATCCATTGAATTATCTTCCGTAATCAGCGTCATACTTTTCAACCATTCGTCATATAGTATAATATCAATAGTTGGACAGCCTTGGGCTGATTGAATACGGTAGGCATCGCATCTGTTAGGATGTGATGCTTTTTCTTACAAGGAGTGGCAGAGATATGAGATTTACCGGCAAGATTGTTGCCCTGCTAATGGTAGTCTGTCTTATCGTTGGTGCAGCGGGATCGTATGCGGCCATCAATGTATTCGACTTAGGTCAATCTTCTGAATCCGAGATTCATTTAAGTGATGAGGATGGAGAGTCATTTGATTTGCAGAAGGTTGAAGCGGCGGCTGATGTCATTTCTGAAAAGTATTTTCAGAAAGTGGACAAAAAAGATCTGTATAACGGGGCGATTAGAGGCATGATTGAATCGTTGGATGATCCGTTTTCAACGTACATGGATTCTAAAGAAGCGAAACAATTTTCACAACAGTTATCATCCTCATTCTCAGGGATTGGTGTTAAAGTCCAGATGATTAATGGTGCCATGACTATTATGACTACAATGGAGGGAACCCCTGCTGATAAAGCAGGTCTCAGACCGCAAGACCAAATTGTCACAGTGAATGGTGACTCTATCAAGGGTATGAGTCTTTACAAGGCTATTTCGAAAATTAAAGGGAAAAATGGGACAACTGTGGAATTGGGTATTAAGAGAAAGGGTGTTAGTGAACCTATCAACTTTGATATCGATCGGGGCAAGATCAAAGTGGAGACGGTTAAATCCCGTGTGATCACGAAAGAGAAGGAACCAATTGGTTATATCGAAATCACTTCATTTAATGAAAATACTGATGAAGCATTTAAAGAACACTTACAACAACTTGAAAGTCAGGATATCAAAGGGCTGCTCATCGATGTCCGGAGCAATCCCGGAGGTTACTTAGAAAGTGTACTGAACATAGGTAACATCCTATTGCCTAAAGGTTCAACCATTGTCAAAACCCAAGATCGTGCGGGTCAGACGCAATCCTATAAAGTTGAATCAGGTGAAGGTAAATCTTATCCAATGGCACTTCTAATAAATAAAGGCAGTGCATCGGCATCCGAAATTTTAGCAGGAGCTCTAAAAGAGGCCGGCGGTTACCCCGTTATTGGGACACAATCGTTTGGTAAGGGAACGGTACAAACATTGGCTGCCCAGTTTAAAGATAGCAGTGAAATTAAATTAACCGTTCGTAAATGGTTAACGCCAAAAGGCCATTGGATTCATGAAAAAGGGATCGAACCAACGAATAAGTTCAAGCAATCGGCTATGTATTACACACATCCTACCTCCATAAAAGAGGGCAAAGTACTCGGTTATGACGATACAAATGACAAAGTCAGCAACATCCAAAAAATGCTGAAAGGTCTTGGCTATAGTCCAGGTCGCACTGATGGTTACTATAGTAAAGATACGGCAGATGCTGTTCGAGCCTTTCAAAAAGTCAATGACTTGGAGGTTAATGGTTCAGTTGATCAGAAAACGGCCAGCAAATTAGAAATGAAGGTCCTTAACGCGATTGATCAACCTGAGAATGATATGCAGCTACAACAAGGGGTTAATACTTTGCTAGATAAAATTAATCAAGGCTAAGAAGGATGTTAGCTCTTGTGTGTCGAAAGATATCCGTAAGCATGTGTACGGGTATCTTTTTTTCGTTTAAGAAACTTAGTGACAATGCTTGACGGAGGAGACAACATGTTTATAGATATAATTAAAGGGTTACTATCCATCTTCATCAATCCATTTTTCTATTTGCTAATTCTCATTTCATTTTTGGGAGCTTTCCAGCGTGTGAAGCGGGAACGATTATCATTTGGGATAAAAGTCTATGGTGCAGCTAATGTCGTGTTCACGAACCTGATTCCGGGATTATTGGTTGGAATGTTCGCGACAGCTGTTTTAATAGGGCTTGGTGTTGCCTTAGCGCCAGGAGTATTTATCTTATTTATGGGATTCTATATGTTTCTAATCCTCGTTTTACAATTTAGGCTGGCGTCACCGGCTGTCGCCTTTGCTCTTACGATATTTGTGTCTATGCTGCTTCCAGATTGGACAACCCATATGGCTTGGCTTAATCATCTGATTGACGGTATTCAGAACACTGGCCTTCAGTCATTGGGTGGCTTTTTGGTCGTTATTCTGCTATCTGAATGTCTTTTAACAATCATTTGGGGTAGCAAACTCCCCTCACCTCGTTTGATTAATAGTAGAAGGGGGAAGAAAGTCGGGGCTTATGAGGTGAGCCATTATTGGGTGGTGCCTATGGTATTCCTTGTGCCAGGGGGGCCAGTTGGTTTGGATATAGGTTGGTGGCCTTTAGCATCAGGGGATTCGTTTAGTTTTCTGTTGTTCCCTGTAGGTATTGGCTTACAGCAGCTTATTGTCCATACATTACCTGAACAAGCTGTTAAGCGGACAGGGGTTTTGATGGGACTGGCAACATTGATAACAACCGTTACTGTCTTGATAGGAATCGTCTTCGAATTTCATGTCTTGATTGCTTGTGCAGCTGGGTTTGCGCTTATCTTTCATCTATTGCTTGTCTATTATCACCATTATGAGCGGGAAAATCAGCCGTTTTACTTTGTCGATGAAGGCAACGGTCTTCGGGTTGTTGGGATTGTACCGGGGTCCCCTGCTGAAAAAATGGCGGTTAAAATAGGAGAAGTGGTTCATAAAGTTAACGGTGTGCCGATTCAATCGGAAGAAGAATTCTATCATGCTTTACAAATAAATGCGGCCTATTGTCAGTTGGAGATGATTGATTATCAAAATGAACGGCGATTTGTTAGACGGACGATTTATCAGAATGATTGGCATCACATAGGTTTGTTGTTTTTGGAACCCTCACGTCGGGTGAAATCGGCGTAAAGGATTTAATTTAGATAGAGGAGTATTATGGGCATGTGGGCGTTTCTATTATTTTTGTTTGTACCAGGAATAGCGACTGTGTTAGTGATTAGAGTCACTTTCAATTTTTATGTCGGTCCTTTATTGGCTCTGGCATTATTTGGTATAGTGGTTTATAAACTTAATTATCCTTTATGGTATTTGCTTCCCGCCATTCTATCCATCTTAATAGGTGTATGGTTATCTAAGCAAATTCATTCAGATTAATAGCAGGATATCCCTTAAGTCGCTTTTATACTTCTGGGATATCCTTGTTTTATATTAAGGCTGCTTTATAAAATTATAAATTTTGGATGCGGCCCCAAAGCAACAATCGTGTATTAAACAAGTATTTTAAAAAAGGTTGCTAATCTCGAACGCTTGTTCTATAATTAGGTTATATTCATGGGACATAGATGTCATGTCTTGGAATTTGCTCTGAAAGCTATGGTATAATAATGTCTGTAAGTAAAGATTGGAGGCGATTGACCATGGAATTTGAATTGAGTTCCAAATATAAGCCTCAAGGTGACCAACCACAAGCGATTGATGAGCTAGTGGATGGGATTAATAATGGAAAAAGGCATCAAACATTGCTGGGGGCTACAGGTACAGGTAAAACGTTTACGATATCAAACGTTATACAAGAAGTGAATAAGCCAACTCTTGTAGTTGCTCACAATAAGACGTTGGCAGGACAGTTATATAGTGAATTCAAAGAGTTGTTTCCGAACAATGCTGTTGAATATTTCGTTAGCTATTATGACTATTATCAACCTGAAGCCTATGTACCACAGACAGACACATTTATTGAAAAAGACGCTAGTATTAATGACGAAATTGACAAATTACGACACTCGGCAACAAGTGCATTGTTTGAACGTGATGATGTGATTATTGTTGCTAGTGTTTCTTGCATATATGGTTTGGGTTCTCCAGCCGATTACGGATCCATGTTATTATCGCTTAGAACGGGTATGGAAAAAGACCGTGACACGATGTTGCGTGAACTTGTTGATATTCAATATGCACGTAATGACATGAATTTTGTCCGTGGGACATTCCGGGTTCGCGGTGATGTCGTTGAAGTGTTCCCGGCTTCCCGGGATGAACACTGTATTAGAGTTGAATTCTTTGGTGATGAAATCGACCGGATCACGGAAATTGATGCGTTAACAGGCGAAGTCATGGGGACGCGTGATCATGTTGCCATCTTTCCAGCCTCACACTTTGTCACACGTGAAGAAAAGATGAAAAAGGCAATTAAAAATATTGAAGCTGAATTACAAGATACGTTGAAAGCTTTAAAAGAGCAGGATAAATTATTGGAAGCTCAGCGACTTGAGCAGCGCACACGTTATGATTTGGAAATGATGGAAGAAATGGGGTTCTGCTCGGGTATCGAGAACTATTCCCGTCATGTTGCCTTACGTGAGCCAGGTTCGACTCCTTATACTTTACTGGATTATTTTCCGGATGATTTTCTTATGATTGTTGATGAGTCACACGTGACGCTGCCACAAATACGCGGTATGTATAAGGGTGACCAAGCGCGAAAACAAGTTCTAGTTGATCACGGCTTCCGTCTTCCCTCGGCTAAAGACAATCGGCCGTTAGAGTTTGAAGAATTTGAAGACCATATCAACCAAATTTTATATATATCGGCAACCCCGGGTCCTTATGAGTTGGAGCATTCCCCAGAGGTAGTCGAGCAAATCATTCGTCCGACCGGTTTACTTGATCCAACCATTGACGTACGACCCATTGATGGCCAAATTGATGACTTGTTAGGGGAAATCAACAAACGTGCTGAGAAGAATGAACGTGTGCTTGTGACAACCCTAACGAAAAAAATGGCAGAAAACTTAACGGATTACCTTAGTGATATGGGCGTTCGTGTTCGTTGGATGCATTCCGAAATTAAGACGCTTGAACGGCATGAATTGATAAGAGATTTGCGCATGGGAACATATGATGTCCTGGTTGGCATTAACCTGCTTCGAGAAGGCATAGATATTCCAGAAGTATCGTTGGTTGCTATATTGGATGCTGATAAAGAAGGGTTCTTGCGAGCTGAACGTTCTTTGATTCAAACAATTGGCCGCGCAGCGAGAAATGCGAGTGGACATGTTATCATGTATGCGGATCGCATCACTAAGTCAATGGATGTCGCAATCCAAGAAACGGATCGACGTCGTGATTCTCAGCGGGTCTATAATGAAAAATATGATATTACACCACAGACGATTCAAAAGGCAATTCCTGATTTGATTAGCGCTACACAGGTAGCTGAAGATAAGCAAGGTTATGAAGAAAAACAATCTAAATTAGATCCTAAGCAGATGAGTAAAAAGGAACGCGAAAAAGTTATAGATAATCTCGAAAAGAACATGAAGGATGCGGCCAAAGATATGGACTTTGAGCGTGCTGCTGAACTTCGTGATATGATGATTGAGCTCAAAGCGGAAGGATGACCTGAATGGCTTTGGAAAACATCGTCGTTAAAGGGGCGAGAGCCCACAATTTAAAAAATATTGATGTTACGATACCACGTGATCAACTGATTGTTCTGACGGGTCTGTCTGGTTCAGGTAAATCTTCACTAGCATTTGATACGATCTATGCTGAGGGGCAGCGCCGTTATGTAGAATCTTTATCAGCCTATGCCCGTCAATTTCTCGGTCAGATGGATAAACCTGATGTTGATGCCATCGAAGGTCTGTCGCCAGCAATTTCGATAGATCAAAAAACGACAAGTAAAAACCCTCGGTCAACGGTTGGTACGGTTACGGAGATTTATGATTATCTCCGTTTGCTGTATGCACGAATTGGCCGGCCCATTTGTCCCTATCATGACGTTGAAATTGATTCGCAAACCATCGGTGAAATGGCAGATCGCGTGCTTGAACTGCCTGAACGGACAAAAATGCAAGTCCTGGCACCGCTTGTGTCCGGGCGTAAGGGTGAGCATGTTAAATTATTGGAAGACATTAAGAAACAAGGCTATGTTCGGGCACGGGTAGATGGCGAAATTCGTGATGTTGCTGAAGACATTAAGTTAGAAAAAAATAAGAAGCATAATATCGAGGTCGTTATCGACCGGATTGTTGTAAAAGACGGCATAAGATCACGGTTGGCCGATTCACTTGAGACAGCGGCAAGATTGTCTGAAGGGCGAGTCATTGTTGACATTATTGATGGTGATGAACTCCTGTTTAGTGAACACCATGCTTGTCCACATTGTGGCTTTTCCATCGGTGAATTGGAACCGCGTCTGTTTTCATTTAATAGTCCTTTCGGTGCCTGTCCTGCTTGTGACGGTCTAGGGGCAACGTTAGAAGTTGATTTGGACTTAGTTATACCTGATGAAGACAAGACCCTGCGCAATCATGCGATCGTCCCTTGGGAACCGATCAGTTCGCAATATTACCCGCAAATGCTGGAAAGTGTTTGCAACCATTTCGGTATTGATATGGACGAACCGGTCAAAAACTTACCGAAAGATCAAATGGATAAGATCTTATATGGAAGCGGCAAAGAACGTATTCTATTTCGCTATACTAACGATCGCGGTCAAGTTCGAGAAAATATGATTTACTATGAAGGTGTCGTAAACAATATTAGTCGTCGTTATCGCGAAACAGGTTCCGATTTTATTCGTGAACAGATGGAAGGGTTCATGTCAAAAAAAGTGTGTCCGAAATGCCGTGGACACCGTTTGAAGCCGGAAGCACTTGCGGTAAAAGTTGGAGGCAAACATATAGGTGAGGCAACGGACTTGTCGATTAAAGACTCCCGCGATTTTTTCTCATCGCTGTCTTTAACTGAAAAAGAGCAGACTATTGGACAGCTCATTTTACGGGAAATTACGAACCGGACAGGATTCTTAGTCGATGTCGGATTGGATTATCTCACAGTTAGCCGTTCAGCGGGCACTTTATCTGGCGGTGAAGCCCAGCGCATTCGTTTAGCAACGCAAGTCGGATCACGTTTAATGGGTGTTTTGTATATATTAGATGAACCGTCAATTGGTTTGCACCAACGTGACAATGCCCGGTTGATTCGAACACTGGAAAATATGCGTGATGTAGGGAATACTTTGTTGGTTGTCGAACATGATGAAGATACGATGCTCGCGGCTGATCAAATCATTGATATTGGACCAGGAGCAGGGGATCATGGTGGTTGGGTAACCTCCCAAGGGACACCGGAGGCATTAAAGCAAGATGATGCCTCACTAACTGGGCAATACTTGGATGGCAAGAAGTTCATCCCGGTTCCTCAAGAACGGCGTCAAGCAACGAAAAGGGCTTTACGCGTGACGGGGGCTAAAGAAAATAATCTTCAAAATATCAGCGCTGATTTTCCTCTGGGAACCTTTACTTGTGTGACCGGTGTTTCTGGATCGGGAAAAAGTACGCTCGTCAATGATATTTTATTTAAGAGCTTGGCACAGAAGCTTCATGGCCGCAAAGAAAAACCAGGATCATTTAAAACCATCAAGGGAGTTGACGAGCTCGACCGTGTCATTGATATTGATCAATCCCCAATTGGGCGAACACCGCGCTCGAATCCGGCAACCTATACCGGCGTCTTTGACATGATCCGTGATGTCTTTGCCCAGACGAACGAAGCTAAAGTTCGCGGTTATAAGAAAGGACGATTTAGTTTTAATGTTAAAGGCGGGCGTTGTGAAGCCTGCCGTGGTGATGGGATTATCAAAATTGAAATGCATTTCTTGCCTGATGTCTATGTCCCTTGCGAGGTTTGCGATGGTAAACGGTACAATCAAGAAACCTTGGAAGTGACATATAAAGGCAAAACAATTGCAGATGTTTTGGATATGACTGTCGAGCAAGGGCTCGAATTCTTTAAAAACATTCCAAGGATTAAGCGCCGCCTACAACCGCTCAATGATGTCGGGCTAAGTTATATGACGCTTGGTCAGTCGGCTACAACACTATCGGGCGGTGAGGCTCAGCGCGTAAAGCTTGCCTCACAACTGTACCGGCGCACAAAAGGCCGGGCCTTATACATTCTTGATGAGCCGACAACTGGGCTGCATGTCGATGACATTGATCGATTGCTGCAGGTTTTACAGCGTTTGGTGGAGAACGGTGACTCTGTTTTGGTGATTGAGCATAACCTTGATGTGATTAAAACAGCTGATCATCTCATTGATCTCGGTCCTGAAGGCGGTGACGGCGGTGGTTACATTGTGGCTACTGGCACCCCTGAAGTGATTGCTGAAACGCCAAGCTCCTATACAGGTCAATATCTGCAGCCTATCTTAGAGCGGGATAAGAAGCGAATGGAAGAGCGAATAAAAAGCAAAGAAACGGCATTATAATTTTGGGAGGGTGTCCTAAAAGTTTTGAATAACACTTTTGGGCACCCTTTTTGTTATCACTGACCCTCTATTAGTTAACGATTTACGAAGCAGACACGGTTCCTGCATGATGCATTTGCTGATAAGAAGTATGACAATATGGATTAATAAGTTTTCCAACGTTTAAACACTATTCTATATTTAATTGGTATCATGGCTTTTGTTGTATTAGTATAGAATTAAGTACAGGCTAGTGTATGGAGGGGAGATTAAAAAATGAGAAAGTTATATCGTTCACGGCAGAATCGGATTTTTGGCGGTATTCTGGGTGGAATCGGCGAATACTTGCATGTTGATCCGACGGTCATAAGACTCATTTACCTTGTCTTATTTGTCATGACAGGGGGTATTCCGTTAGGCATATTGTATATTGCTTCCTTATTTATTATTCCAGGGGAGGATCCGCATTAAATGTTGAGACATTGGTTGATATCCATTATTGTAAATACAATCTTGTTAATGGTCATTGCCGGCTACATGAATCATTTTCACCTCTCAGGGGTCACGGCAGCCATCATTGCTAGTATTATTCTGTCTTTGTTAAATGTCATTGTTAAACCGGTCTTAATATTGTTGACTTTGCCTGTCACCGTGTTTACTTTGGGACTGTTTTTGTTTATTATCAATGCGGTGACTTTGTCCTTAACGGCTGGCATTATGGGCAATCACTTTATGATTGACGGTTTTGGCAGTGCCATTATAGCTGCTATTGTTATGTCCGTGCTTAATCTTATCACGCAGAACCTAATTATCAAACCAATTTTTGAAAAGAAAAGTAAAGGAGACTGAGGTTAACACGGTTAACCATAGTCTCGTCAAATCTTAATTAATGTTATAAAATAATGATTGGGCAATACAGTTATGAAGGGGGTAAGGGAGAATATGGCAACTGTCATCGTTCAAGAGATTATAGATCAATTTGATTTAGAGATGATTTCGGGTGACTCGGGTATTGATAGAGAAATTGTGACCAGTGATATTTCAAGACCAGGATTGGAAATGGCTGGTTTTTTTACATATTATCCGGCAGAACGGGTGCAACTGTTAGGCAAAACAGAATTATCGTTCTTTAATTCCTTGCCCGATAGTGAGCGAAACGCACGGATGGACCGATTGTGTACATTAGAAACACCATGCATCATCATCACCCGCAATTTGGATATACCTGAAGAACTCATATCGGCAGCTAATGAGGCAGGAATTCCAGTGCTTCGCTCTAAATCAAAAACAACCCATTTAAGCAGTCGAGTGACCAATTATTTGGAAGCACGCTTAGCTCCAATGACATCGGTGCATGGCGTTCTAGTTGATATCTATGGCATCGGTGTACTTCTTACAGGAGCAAGTGGTGTCGGAAAGAGTGAAACGGCGCTTGAGCTTGTGAAACGGGGTCACCGGTTAGTGGCTGATGACTCCGTCGAAATTAGGCAGACAGGCGACAATGATTTGGTGGGTAATGCTCCAGATCTTATCAGGCATCTATTGGAAATCAGGGGGCTTGGTATCATTAATGTAATGACTTTGTTTGGAGCAGGCGCCATTAGGAATTATAAAAAAATCTCAATTACCATGGAACTTGAATTATGGAATGAGCAAAAAATGTATGACCGTTTGGGTCTCGAGGAAGACAAAATTGATTTCATCGACACAACGCTGCCTCGCCTGACGATCCCTGTTAGACCAGGACGAAATCTGTCTGTCATTGTGGAAGTAGCGGCTATGAACTTCCGTCTAAAGCGAATGGGGATTAATACAGCTAAGCAATTTAATGAACGTCTTAACGATGCGATTAAAAATCACGAATAATTTGGAGGTGTCACCGTGAATCAAATCGAACCCTTGGATCGGACCGCCTTTGAACTTGGGCCGATCTCAGTTTATTGGTATGGTATTATTATTGCTTTTGGTGCTTTGTTGGGGCTATTGATAGCTGTTAAAGAATCGCGCCGCCGTGGTTTTCCACAAGATGCCTTTGTTGATTTGGTATTGTTTGCTATTCCGATTTCAATTATTTGTGCGCGTGCATATTATGTGGTATTTAAGTGGGAGTATTATAGCCATCATCTCAGTGAGATCGTTGCTGTCTGGCATGGTGGTATCGCTATTCACGGAGCGTTAATTGGTGCGGTGTTGACTGCAATTATTTATTGTAAAGTGAAAGGCTATTCGTTTTGGTCATTGGCGGATATTGCTGCTCCGAGTATCATCCTTGGTCAAGGGATCGGACGCTGGGGCAATTTTATGAACCAAGAAGCCCATGGTGGTGAAGTATCACGTGCTTTTCTAGAAAATCTTCATCTACCGGATTTTATAGTTAATCAAATGTTTATTGATGGGGCCTATTATGCGCCGACGTTCTTATATGAATCCGTATGGGATATTTTAGGTTTTGTTATTTTAGTCATTTTATGGCGTGTGAATTTGGGGCGCGGAGAAGTGTTTTTGAGTTATATTATTTGGTATTCGATCGGCCGCTTCTTTATCGAAGGCATGCGGACGGATAGTTTAATGTTGACTGACACTCTTAGGATGGCTCAGGCCATTTCCATTGCGCTTATCATCTTAGCCATCGTACTTTGGATTTATCGACGTATGAAAGGCTACTCGAAAACAAACATCTCGGATGAGTAAAGAGACATCTTGGAGGATCCTGATGAACACATTAAAAGTCGGGCTAAAGAATGGCTTGCAAACAACTTGGGCGTTAGGAAAAGTAATATTTCCGATTACGCTGATTATGACGATATTAAGTTATACTGCTGTATTTGATCAGTTGATCCACTGGATCAGCCCGGCGATGCATTGGCTCGGACTACCGGGTGAAGCAGCTGTTCCTTTGGTTTTTGCGAATTGTCTTAACCTATATGCTGGGATCGGTGCTGTGCTTTCTCTTGATTTAACAGTTAAGAGTGTGCTTATTTTAGCAGTGATGATGTCCTTTTCTCATAATCTTTTTATAGAATCAGGGGTCGCAGCTAAGGTTGGTGTCAGACTGTGGGTGATGTTTGCGGTTCGTATCGGGCTAGCCATCGTATCTGCAATTTTGATTGCAAATTTTTGGGATGGCGGTGGGGACATGGCTGAATACGGTATGCTTTCCTCGAGTGAAACAACCGACCCAGTTGGTTGGATGATCGTATGGTCAGGCATTGAAAAAGCCATCGCAGGCATTATTCAACTGGCTGTTATCGTGATTCCCCTAATGATTTTTATTCAGTTTTTAAAAGATAGGCAATGGTTAAAGGTGTTTTCCAGCTGGATGGCACCGATCACTCGGGCTTTAGGTATGAGTTCGAAGACATCAACAACGCTCGCAGCGGGGCTTTTGTTCGGTCTTGCTTATGGTTCGGGAGTCATGATACAGGCGGTCAAAGACGATGGGGTCGATCGGAGAAGCCTGTATTTAGCGTTTATTTTTCTCGTTTCTTGTCATGCTGTTATTGAAGATACACTCGTGTTTGTTCCATTAGGCATTCCTGTTTGGCCGTTGCTACTGATCCGATTTGTTGTTGCGGTGATTCTAACAGGAGCGATTGCTTTTGTTTGGAATCGCAAACGACCGGCAACTAAGCAAGCCAAAGCCAGCAGCTATTGAGGGCACTTTAGCCGTTCCACGAAGTTCGGCCTATTTTTTAGCAGGAAGTCATTAAGGAACACCGGCTCAAGAAGTTGCGAACACCGATGCCTAGCATGTCCTGTGCGTCGAAACATCATTGTAGAGGGAGGCCAATGACTTGAAACCAACATTGCTATTTGATCTGGATGGTACATTAATTAATACCAACGAATTGATCATCGCTTCGTTTACTTATACGCTTGATCGATTTTGTCCTGGGCAATTTACCAGACAAGATATCGTCGGCTTTATCGGAGAGCCGCTTGAAGATAGTTTTAAGAAAGTTAGCCCGGAATCAGCTGACGAAATGGTGCAGGTTTATCGAAAGCATAACATCCAGCATCATGATGACTTAGTGACGGAGTTTCCAAATGTCTATGAGACGATTCGAACGTTATCGGAAAAGGGGTATCCAATCGGGATTGTGACGACAAAACGTCGGAAAACGGTAGATATGGGACTTAAGCTCACAGGATTAGATGCCTTTTTCGATGTGATCGTAACTATGGATGATGTTAACCATGCAAAACCTGATTCGGAACCGATTGATTTGGCATTGAAACAATTGGGTTCAAGTCAGGCGTGCGTGTACATGATTGGTGACAGTCCGCATGATATCCAGGCCGGAAAGCATGCAGGTGTAAATACTATAGGTGTTTCCTGGAGCGTTAAAGGCAGAGATGTTATCAGTGACCAATCACCGGATTATTTAATTGATGATATGTACGAGATTCTTGAGATTGTGAGGCCGCATGCGAATGAGGAGAACGAAGCGCTATAAAGTACAGGGGGCCAATTCGCTCTGGCAATTGTATCGAACCGTTCCGTTTTTTAAAGTGGCTAAAAATTTTTTCGTTATCCAGGTGGGGCGCTATACGCCATCAGTGCGTGTTAAACGTTGGTTGTATCAGAAATGCCTGCGTATGACTATTGGTGAAAAGACGGCGCTTGCTGTGATGGTGATGCCTGATATTCTGTTTCCAGAGATGATTAGCATCGGCCGGAATTCGATTGTCGGCTATCATTCAACGCTCTTAGCGCATGAATATCTCATTGATGAATACCGGCTTGGGGCGATTGAAATCGGGGACGAGGTAATGATTGGTGCGAACTGTACGGTTTTACCCGGAGTCACGATCGGGAATGGCGCCATTATATCAGCAGGAACGCTGGTTCATAAGGATGTTCCTGCTGGTGCGTTTGTCGGCGGTAACCCAATGACGATTGTTTCCACCAAAGAGGAGAGGGACCATCGCGATAATAAGGGGAATGATGATGAAAGAACATGAGCGGCAAGCCATAATCAATCACTACCATGCCTGTGCATCATGCCGCCATTTTGGCCATGACGACAGGCAGGGTAAACAAGTTCCTATTTGCAGGCGGCTAGGTTATGATACTCAGCCTGATTGGCAATTTAATTGTTGGGATCCGAAACCCCGCGTCAAACAAGCGATACATAAAAAAATGGGATGGTGATCCAAAAACGTTAGAGGTCACCATCCCTTTTTATTATCTTAAAACTAGGCTGTTTTTATAAATGTAACCCTCCATACGAAAAGGGCCTTAAAGCAAGTAAAAACCGACACCCATGATAATATAGGCACCTAACATCATCGCACCTTCAAACCAATTGGTATCGCCATCAGACGTTAAATTAATCACGAGTAAAGCACTTAGTACCATACTGATTAACTCTGTTGATGAAAAGACGAGCGGCATGAAGTCGCCTAACAGTAAAGAAATCAAAACGAGTATAGGTGCGCCAAACATTGCTATTTGTAATGATGATCCAACGGCAATTTCTACGGCAACGTTCATACGCTTTTGGTAAGCCATCATAACAGCTGAAGAGTGCTCGGCAGCATTGCCGACAATGGCAACAATAATCACCCCGATGAAGAGATCGGACCAACCTAATGAAGCACCAACAGGTTCAATCCGGTGAACAAGGTCTTCACTTATATAAGCAACTGCAGCAGTAGATGCGACGAGAACGCCAATGGCCATCCACAAATTCCAGTCTGGCTCCTCTTCCGCTTCACTTTTTTCATTTTCCTTTGGGCTACTGCTTTTAAACACGCCACGATGGGTTACTAATTTAAAGAACAGTCCTGCTAAGTATATAATGATTAAAACAATTGATATGATGATACTCATGATTTGGGTATCGTTATCTTCAACTCTGCTCGAAAATATATAGGGAAATACAAACGCAATAACAATGGCAAATAAAAGGAGTCCAGCATTATGTCTTGCCTCGTGGACATTTAATTGATGTCGCTTGGCTCGTAAACCACCGACAAAAAAAGACAACCCGCCGACTAATAACAGATTGCCTAAAACAGAACCTGTTAACGAAGCTAAAACAACTTGCGTTAACCCTTCGCTTAAAGCAAAGACCGCAATAATAATTTCAGCGGCATTGCCAAAGGAGGCATTAAGCAGTCCGCCAATACTTGGTCCCGTGACAACCGCCAAGTTTTCTGTTGCCTTTCCTATATAAAAAGCCAAACCTATAACGGCGACGCTGTCAATGATAAACATTAATAAGGCTGGCCAATCCATAAAACCACCGATTACAGCTACAGGAACGCTGATAACAGTGATAACCAAAAAGAAGATATTCAAAATCTCACCCTTCCTTCCACTTTTTACTCCCAGCACAGACGGTGTATACAAATACAGGATGTTAATCTCCGGTTAGTTTGAGTTAAATCAAGATCTTTTATTTATGTGTATCAATCAAATTCCGTTAAACCACTATATAAATTATGAAAAAAGTCTTGACGATGCAGTCAACTTTGTGTAAAGTAAATCATAAGTTTTATTCCGTTATCACATTAGCGAATTAAAGTAAATTTTATATTAGGTGATTATATGACAACATATATGTTTGAAAAGCCTTTAGGCATGCGTGATACGTTGCCGCAAGTATATGAAGCCGGGCAGACTTTAAAAACAACATTGAATGCGATGATCCAACAATGGGGTTATCCATTTGTTAAGACACCGGCTTTGGAATACAGTGAAACAGTCGGTCAGGCATCCGCGATACGAGATGAACAATTATTTAAATTTCATGATCGACAGGGGCGTCCTGTCGTGCTGCGGCCCGATATGACCTCACCGATTGCCCGAATGGCTGCATCCGGATTGAAGACCGAACCATTACCGATCCGTTTAGGTTATCAAGCTTCTGTCTACCGCAAGCAGCAATATGAAGGGGCACGTCCCGCTGAGTTTGAGCAGACAGGGGTTGAATTGATCGGTGACGAAACCCCTGATGCTGATGCGGAAGTGATGGCTTTAATGATTCAGCTTTTAAAAGCATCAGGATTGAATCGTTTTAAAGTAGCTGTCGGTCATGCGGGTTTTATAGAAGCGTTGTTTAACCATCTACTTGATAATGCGCAAGAGGCTAACATCCTGCGACGTTACTTATATGAAAAAAATGATGTTGGGTTCCAGCAACATATTCGTGAACTGTCGTTATCGGCCTCGACTTTGGATAGTCTTGAGCAGTTTTTACAGTCTAGAATGAAACCGAATGATGATACATTGCAGCTCATTAAAGCTTTGCTACCTGGTGATAAAGGAAGGCAAGTCTTTGACCATTTGTCTAACGTATTGGCAGCCTTAAAGGATTACGGGGTTGCCGACGATATTGATATTGATATCACGCTTGCTGGTGAGCTTGATTATTATACAGGCGTTGTCTTTGCAGGCTATGGCGGTGAAAATGGTTTTGTTATCAGTAACGGTGGTCGTTATGACGGGTTGTTATCAAAATTCAATCGCCCTGCGCCTGCAACTGGTTTCGGAATCCGTATGGATCGGTTAACAGAAGCACTAGATGTTCCAGAGAAAAAGACATCGAGCACTTGTATCTTATTTACAAAGAGTAAGCGGTCTGAGGCTCTACAATATGCCGAACGAACAAGAGCTACTTGTACTCATGTGGTGATGCAGAACATTAGTGGTATCCAAGATCTTGATATTTTTGCGAAAAAATTTGATTATATCGTTGATTTCACAGATAGGCGAGAGGAGGAAGTCAATGCTCCCGTTAACTCTAGCCATGCCTAAAGGACGGATTTTTACAGAAGCAACAGCCATTTTATCAAAGGCTGGTGTCGATGTGCCTGATCAGTTTGAGGATTCTCGTAAGTTGATTTTGAAAACCGCTGACGAGTCTCTAACATTTATTATGGCAAAACCCATGGATGTTCCGACCTATGTGGAATATGGCGTTGCTGACATCGGCATCGCGGGTAAAGATGTGATGTTAGAAGAACAAAGAGATGTCTATGAACTTCTTGATTTAATGGTTAGTTCATGTCATTTAGCGGTTGCCGGTTTAAATGCCGAAGAACCGGTATTTGCTCCAAAAATCGCAACGAAATATCCGAATGTGGCCGCTGACTATTTCAGGCAACAAGGCGAACAGGTCGAAATTATTAAGTTAAATGGATCAATTGAATTGGCTCCTCTCGTTGGATTGGCTGACCGTATCGTTGACATTGTTTCATCAGGACAGACACTTAAAGAGAACGGGCTGGTGGAAACAGCTAAAATCATGGATATCACTTCGCGGTTAATTGTGAATCCGGGGAGTTATCGCATAAAGAAAGACCGGATTGATCCGCTCATTGAGCAGATTGCCGCGGCTTTGAAGGGAGATTAACTGATGGACGTGATCACTAAAGGTGAGCTGTCATTTTTAAAAGACCGGCACATTGCTGGAACGCATGAACAACAAACATCTGTCCAGGCGATTCTACGTGACGTTCGCCTTGAGGGTAATAAGGCTGTTCGTAGGTATACACAAACCTTTGACCAAGTGACTTATAACACTGATGACGATTTTCGGGTCACACCGGAAGAAATAGAGAACGCTTATAATGCCGTTCCGGCTAATTTCGTACAAACGATCCAAGCGGCTGCTCAGAATATCAAGGCTTTTCACGTCAAACAACTTCCGGAGTCTTGGTCAGAACGGGATGCTTCAGGAACCTTGCTTGGTCAAAAAGTGACGCCGCTGGATAGGGTCGGTGTCTATGTTCCAGGAGGCACGGCGGCTTATCCATCTTCTGTGCTTATGGGCTGCATCCCGGCACTGGCAGCAGGCGTTCAAGAGATTGCACTTGTGTCACCACCTTCTCCCGAAGGAAAACTGTCCCCTGGTGTGTTGGTTGCCGCCCATGAAATTGGCATTGATCATATTTATAAGATTGGCGGTGCCCAAGCGATTGGTGCTTTAGCCTATGGAACAGAGACGATTCAGGCTGTTGATAAAATCGTCGGACCAGGTAACATTTACGTTGCTCTTGCGAAAAAAGAAGTGTTCGGTATTTGTGACATCGACAGTATCGCAGGTCCCAGCGAGGTGGTTGTGCTAGCTGATCAGACAGCCAAACCGAAATGGGTGGCGGCCGATTTACTATCACAAGCCGAACACGATAAGTTATCAATGGCTGTATTAGTAACCCCGGACCGGAGCTTGGCTGAGGCTGTTAATGATGAAGTTGAACGACAAGTCAAGGATTTGCCCCGTTATGCGATTGCCACCGAAGCGATTCGTCGAAACGGAAAAATCTTAATAACGGAATCGATTGCGACCGGTATTGATTTGGTGAATAAAATAGCTCCTGAACATTTGGAAGTTGTTACAAGTGCGCCATATGAGACCCTTCAAAACATTAAGCATGCCGGAGCGATTTTTATCGGGCCATATAGTTCTGAACCCATTGGTGATTACTTCGCTGGGCCGAACCATATCATTCCAACTAATCAATCGGCCCGCTATGCCAGCCCGCTCAATGTGGAAGCTTTTCTTAAACGTTCCAGCCTCATTGAATATAGTGAGTCGGCTCTGTTACAACATGTAGACAAAGTTGCTGATATCGCCCGCTTTGAGGGACTGGAAGCTCACGCGAGAGCGGTAGAAACCCGTGTTAAAGGAGGTCGATTGCATGCGGACAAGTCAGGTTACACGAACAACCGGTGAAACGGATATTCGTCTTGAACTGGGTATTGATGGAGATGGGAATCGAGATATTCAAACACCAGTGCCATTCATGACCCACATGCTGGACTTATTAACCAAGCATGGCTTATTTGATATTAAGTTAAAGGCTGGCGGTGATACAGAGGTTGATGATCATCATACAACGGAAGACATTGGGATTTGTCTAGGTCAAGCCTTGAAGGATGCTTTAGGAGACAAAGCAGGTATTAAACGGTATGGCAATGCATTTGTCCCTATGGATGATGCCTTAGCCCAAGTGGTGGTTGATTTGAGTGATCGGCCTCATTTTGAATTCAAAGGAGATTGGCCTGCGGCAAAAGTCGGGACTTTTGATACTGAGCTCGTCCAAGAATTTTTATGGAAATTAGCTTTGGAAGCTCGAATCAATCTCCACGTCATTGTCCATTATGGTTACAATACGCATCACCTTATTGAAGCCGTATTCAAGGCACTCGGTCGTGCATTGGATGAAGCTTCTGCTGCTGATCATCGTGTCCAAGGTGTTCCGTCCACGAAAGGAAAACTATCATGATTGGTGTATTAGACTACGGGATGGGCAACTTGTTCAGCGTGAGTGCAGCATTGGATCGTTTGCATATCCCACACCTTGTCAGTCCCAATCACGATGAATTAGCAAGGACAGATGGATTAATTCTTCCCGGGGTGGGTTCTTTCCATGATGCGATGGCCATCCTGCGGGACCAAGACCACGATCGTTTCATTGACGAGTACGTTCGGCATAAACCATTATTAGGGATTTGTCTAGGCATGCAATTATTGTTAGAAACAAGTGAAGAGAATGGAACAACCGATGGGTTGGCACTATTGCCAGGTCATGTTGTCCGCTTTGCTGGTTTTGATGAACAGACGGGGCATCGTTATAAAGTGCCGCACATGGGGTGGAATCACATTCAGTGGCATCAACAAGATTCACCACTATATGCAGAAACCGAGGAAACGTATGTTTATTTTGTTCATTCTTATAAAGCAGTCATGGCCGAATCCGCTACCTGCTTGGCATCGGCCGATTATCACGGTGATGTACCAGCGGTCATTGGTCAAGGCCGCATATTTGGAACGCAGTTTCACCCTGAAAAAAGCGGTACCTTAGGTATGACGATTTTAAATAATTTTTGTTCACTGTGTCTTTGAAAGGTGGTTGAACATGGCATTCACAATATATCCGGCGATCGATATTCGCTCCGGCCGCTGCGTTCGCTTATTCCAAGGTGATTATGATCAAGAAACGGTGTATGCAGACTCGCCATTTAATGTGGCCAAAGTCTATGCAGCCCAGGGTGCAGAATGGCTGCATGTGGTGGATCTAGATGGGGCCAAAGAGGGTCGTCCGGTTAATGACAAGATCATTGGTGAAATCGCTAAAAACTTATCCATGAACGTTCAAGTGGGTGGTGGTATCCGTAACGAAGCAACAATTAAGGCTTATTTAGAAGCTGGTGTTGACCGTATTATATTAGGTAGTGCAGCTATATCCGACCAGTCTTTCGTAAAATCGATGGTAAAAAAGTATGGTGAGCAAATAGCAATTGGTATTGATGCGAAAGAGGGAATGGTGGCGGTTGAAGGATGGTTAGAGACATCTACGACTTCAGCCAAGGAGCTCGCAAAAGAATTAACAGCGTTCGGAGCAAAGACATTTATTTTCACAGATATCGCAAAAGATGGGACGCTATCAGGGCCTAATATCCATAGTATTGTTGAGATCGCGGAAGCAACGGGTCAGCGAGTCATTGCTTCCGGAGGCGTTTCGTCGTTGGCCGATGTAAAAGCGTTGAAGGCCCATCAGGCTGCTGGGGTCTCTGGTGCGATTATTGGAAAAGCCCTTTATACGAAGCAGATACCATTCATGTCAGCACTAGAGGTGGCGGAAGCAGATGCTTACTAAACGGATTATTCCATGTTTGGATGTTAAAGACGGTCGTGTCGTTAAAGGGATTCAATTTTTAGATTTACGTGATGCGGGTGATCCAGTTGAACTTGCGGCTTACTATGATTCGGAAAGAGCGGATGAACTTGTCTTTTTGGATATATCAGCAACGCATGAAGGTCGGGAAACGATGGTGCATGTGGTCGAGCAAGTAGCTAGGACATTAGCAATTCCTTTTACAGTTGGAGGCGGGATTCGCACCCTTGAAGATATGAAGAAGATGTTACGCGCAGGCGCTGATAAGGTGTCTATTAATTCGGCGGCAGTTCAGCATCCTGATTTGATTCAACAAGGTGCCGATTATTTTGGGTCCCAGTGCATCGTGGTTGCCATTGATGCCCGCTATGAACCTGAACGAGGTGGTTGGACAGTCTATACTCACGGCGGACGGCGTTCAACAGGACGGGATGTGATGGAGTGGGCCGAGGAAGCTGTGGCGTTAGGAGCTGGGGAAATTTTATTAACGAGTATGGATTGTGACGGCGCTAAAGAAGGATTTGATATTCCTTTAACAAGGGCGGTAAGTCACAAGGTCACGGTGCCCGTTATTGCTTCCGGAGGTGCGGGCAGTCGAGACCATTTTGAGTCCGTGTTAACCGAGGGTCATGCGGATGCAGCGCTAGCAGCGTCCATTTTTCATTTTAAAGAAACGGCAATTAGACATGTTAAAGACGATCTTAGTAAAAAAGGAGTGCGGATTCGATGAATCTGGAACACTTGCAATTCGATGAAAACGGACTAATACCGGCTATTGTCCAAGATGCGGCTTCGAAGGATGTTCTGACTTTAGCTTATATGGACCGGACGTCCTTGGAAAAAACATTGGCAACCGGTGAAACTTGGTTCTATAGTCGCTCAAGGCAAGCATTATGGCACAAAGGAGAAACATCAGGCCATACGCAAACCGTTAAGGATCTTCGTTTTGATTGCGATCAGGATGCTTTGGTGGTCCTTGTTGAGCCAAAAGGTCCGGCATGCCATACGGGGGCCTATAGTTGCTTTAATGATTCACTCATACAAGAAGAGCCAGTGCCCAATGAGAGTGGACGCTATTCGATTTTAAATCAATTGGAGTCTGTGATCGCTTCAAGAGAAACGGAACGTCCTGAGGGCGCCTACACAACCTATCTATTTACTGAAGGTATTGACAAAATATTGAAGAAGGTCGGTGAAGAGGCTTCGGAAGTCATTATCGCTGCCAAAAATCGGTCGGTGGAAGAGATGGAATGGGAAGTTAGTGATTTAATTTTTCACGTACTGGTCTTGTTACGTGAACAAAATATCAGCATCGATCAGGTTTTGGCGACATTGAAGGTACGCCATCAATAAAGAAGGGTTCTCTGCTGCCGGTCAGCGAGAACTTTTTTTATGACGGGCTTATAGTACAATGGTCTTGATTTCAGCATGGATTACCCTTAAAATGCAAATGTCGCGAAATGATGGCATATCGCATTTACAGGTCTGGTGAAGTAGGACAGATATGTTATACTTTAGAAGGAGATATATTGGAAACGAGGGAGCCCATGAGTATTGACGAGCAAAGAAAGAAGGCACGGGTCATCGCTTTTAACCCTGACGGTGATTATTATTACCAAAAAGGGATGACGGCCTATCATAGAGGCGATTTACACCGGGCTAGCAAATATGTTAATCGTGCGATTGCCTTTGAACCTAATGAACCTGAATATTTATGTCAACAAGCAGCCATTCTTGCTGAACTTGAGAACCATCAAGAGTCCATTCGGTTGTTAAAAAAAGTTGTTGATGACATTGATGATAGCATTACCGAATGCTTCTTTTTTATCGCCAATAATCATGCCTATCTAGGAAACTATGATGAGGCGATTCATGAGGTACAGCGGTATATGGCGTTGGAACCAAATGGGACTTTTATAAATGAAGCCCGTGAATTATATAAATTGTTAGTTTTAGAATCAGGCCAGGAACAAGTTGAAGAAGAACCGCACGTCACTGAACATGAGAAAGGTCGGCAAGCATTGGAAAACGGCCATTACGAAAAAGCTATTTATTTTTTTGATAAAATTATTAATGATAAACCTGAATTTTGGGCGGCATACAATAATCTTGCAGTCGCTTATTATTCTCAAGGACAAGTGGATAAAGCTCTAGATACCCTTTATCGGGTTTTGGCCGCTGACTCGGGTAATGTCCATGCTTTATGTAACTTAGCGACGTTTTATTTTCAATTGGACCGGCGCGAAGCCATGGTTGAAGCAGCTGAGGTGCTTAAAAAATTGTATCCTATGTTTCCAGAACATCAAAGCAAATTGGGATCGACTTTCTTTCTCATGGGTGAGTATGATGCGGCCTATTACTGGTTAAAAAAAGCTCAGAAGAATGATCGTTATCTAGAAACGGCTTTTTATTATTGGTTAGCGCTCACAGCTTATAAAGTGGGCAGGGAATCAGAGGCTATGGTTGCTTGGCGGAAGGTCAACTTTTTTAAGGACAGCCCTTTTCACGCTTTTGAATATGGTAAAATAAGGGAAATGTTTCGTGCCGATGATGCAGCTATTAATCCCATTGTTCGCTCATTGTTGGAGCAACAATTATTGGAAGGGGATTATGAATCGCAGACGTTTTCGATGTTCATGCTTTATGATTTTGGTGACAATCAAGCAAGGGCCTTACTTAGTTATGAAGCCGGGCGCCATGATCTTGATGACCGTTACACCAAGACCATTGCTCAGGAACTGTTAAATCGTTTGAGCGGTAATCACTTTGAGACGACTGCGATTGACGTGATGCTGACAATTCAACAACACATGGATGGCGGTAAGCCCGATCTTCGATATTATAAGATGTACGGCTTTTGGAAACAAATGATGCAGGATGGTGCCATGCATGCTGATGACGATGTGCTTGCTTTTGCGGCGGCAATTGATTATGTTTGGAAGAAGCAAAATAAAAATACGGTCACACAAAAACAAATCGCTGATCGTTACCAAGTGACACGCTATCGACTCAAGAAGTACATTAATAAAGTATCAGAAGCGTCCATCCATACAGTTGAATCATGAGCATTATAGTGGACGCTGAGCCAGGGTCTTTATTAGCATATAATAAGGTTCTAAACAAATACTAACGATAACAATCATTGAATACTAACGAAAAGGATGATTGGAATGGCAAGCACAGATAAAATTTATGACGTCATTATTGTCGGTGCGGGTCCTGCAGGAATGACGGCAGCTGTCTACGCTTCCCGGGCTAACCTAGACACTGTCATGATTGAACGCGGGATCCCTGGTGGACAAATGGCTAATACCGAAGATGTTGAGAACTATCCAGGTTTTGACCACATTCTTGGCCCCGATCTTTCTAATAAAATGTTTGAACATGCGAAGAAATTCGGTGCTGAATATGCTTATGGCGATATTAAAGATATTCGCGATGAGGGCGATTATAAGACGGTTGTGGCCGGAAACAAGGAGTACAAAGCTTTAACCGTTATTGTAAGTTCAGGAGCAGAATACAAGAAAATCGGTGTACCAGGTGAAGAAGAATTGTCCGGACGCGGTGTTTCTTATTGTGCCGTCTGTGACGGGGCATTCTTTAAAGATAAAAACCTTATTGTTGTCGGCGGCGGTGACTCCGCTACTGAAGAAGGTGTATATCTTACAAAATTTGCAAAAAGCGTAACTATCGTCCACCGCCGTGATGAGTTGCGTGCGCAAAAGATTTTACAGGAACGTGCTTTCAATAACGATAAAATTGATTTCATTTGGAATCATACGCTTAAAGAGATCCATGATGTCGATGGAAAAGTCGGCAAAGTGACGCTTGTTAATACTCAAGATGGAACTGAAAGCGAAAAAGAGATTGACGGTGTATTTATTTATATTGGCATGCTGCCTCTGAATCAAGCTGTTTTGAACTTGGGCATTACGAACGAAGAAGGCTATGTGGAAACGAATGATCAAATGGAAACCAAAGTTCCCGGGATTTTTGCGGCCGGTGACCTTCGTGAAACCGAATTGCGGCAAATAGTTACAGCGACGGGAGACGGCAGTATCGCAGCTCAATCGGCACAGAAATATATTGAAACACTAAACGACAAGCAGCAAACCTCTTAAACGTCATTTACATTTAAAAACAGTGTAACACGTGTGAAATAATCTTCGCGTAGTATGGAGGGTAAGAAATTGACCCCCTTTTTAATAAAAATTTCTGATGAGCATGGGCCTAGCCCATGCTATTTTTTCACATAAAAGACATTGTTTCTTTTTTGTGAGTGATTAACAATCGTAGTATAATATAGGCAAGTAGTTGTGCATTTAAAAAGTATTCGCATGAACAGCTATAACATAAAACGAATCCCTCCACAAAAGGTTGTGGTGTTATGAGCAAGAAAGACATTCAAGTGATCATCATTACAGGTATGTCAGGAGCAGGCAAAACCGTGGCAACTCAAAGTTTTGAGGATCTCGGTTTTTTCTGTATTGATAATTTACCACCGACATTGCTTCCAAGGTTTATTGATATGGTCGAGGAATCAGGGGATACATTGAATAAGTTGGCTTTAGTTATGGATCTCCGCGGCGGTGAATTTTTTGAGTCGTTGTTTTCCTCGATTGATGCTCTTGGAAATCGAGATAAAATTAAACCACAAATTTTGTTTTTAGATGCGAGTGATGACAGTCTTGTCCGTCGCTACAAGGAGACGCGTCGCTCACATCCACTGGCACCCAACGGTTTGCCTTTGGATGGGATTAAGAAAGAACGCCGGACGCTTGAAGAACTTAAAGGCCGGGCACAACATAACATTGATACGACCAATCTTAAGCCGCGTGATTTGCGTGACCAATTAATTGACACGTTTTCCGAGAAAAATGATCAAGTCTTTAATGTTAACGTTGTTTCATTCGGGTATAAGCACGGTCTGCCGATCGATAGTGATCTCGTGTTTGACGTCAGATTTTTACCTAATCCCCACTATGTTGAACATATGCGGCACCGTACTGGTTTGGAAAAAGATATCTCTGATTATGTTTTTAAATGGACAGAAACAAAACAGTTTTTAGAAAAACTCATGGATCTATTGCGATACATCTTACCGCAATATAAACGGGAAGGAAAAACTCAGTTAGTGATTGCTATTGGTTGTACAGGAGGTAAACACCGGTCAGTGGCTTTAGCGGAACATATCGGTGAACAAATTTCTGATGATTATCCAACCACGGTGTCACATAGGGACATGAGAAAAGGAAAGGTAACCGATCATGATCAAAAAAAATCCTAAAGTCGTCGCGATTGGCGGAGGGACCGGTTTGTCAGTTATTCTCCGGGGCTTAAAACAACATCCGCTCGATATCACGGCGATTGTCACCGTTGCTGATGACGGTGGCAGTTCCGGGATCCTGAGGCATGAGCTGAAAATGCCGCCGCCTGGGGATATCCGAAACGTGATAGCCGCACTAGCTGAAACGGAACCGTTATTTGAAGAGCTCTTGCAGCACCGTTTTACTGACGGCAATGGCTTGAGCGGTCATTCACTCGGGAATCTGCTTCTCGCTGCGATGACGAATATTACCGGGGACTTTGCGACAGGCATTCGCGAATTAAGCCGTGTTCTTAATGTTAAAGGCCGGGTATTGCCGGCGGCTAATCAGAGTATTCTTTTAAATGCAGTTATGACGGATGGATCAGTCGTTCAAGGTGAATCGGCGATCCCTACACATAATAAAAAAATTGAACGCGTGTTTTTAACCCCAAGTGATGTTCATCCATTGCAGGAAAGTCTAGAAGCGATTCGTGAAGCGGATTTAATTGTCATAGGTCCAGGAAGTTTATATACAAGTGTGCTTCCGAATTTACTTGTTCCTCAACTTGGGGAGGAAATTTGCCGGTCGGAAGCGAAAAAAATATATATATGTAATGTGATGACGCAACAAGGAGAAACGGATGCTTATACAGCTTCCGATCATATTGAAGCTTTATCTAATCATTTACCTAACCCCGGTAGTTGTATTGATTATGTATTCGTGAATAACCGTGAAGTCCCTGATGACATTTTAAAACTTTATGCTTTAGAAGGCGCTACCCCTGTTCTCTATGACAGACAACGCCTCGAATCGTTTGGTTTTAATCTTGTGAGTGACCATCTCGTTAAATTTGACAGTTCTATCATTCGTCATGATGAAGACAAAATTGCTAAAAATTTAATGAGTGTTCTCCGTTTATCAGACCCAACCGTGTAAAAGAGGGGTGGTATGAAGTGTCATTTGCCGCAGAAACAAAGAAGGAACTCACACAGTTGGCATTGGATGATGGCTGCGCGCGCGCGGAATTGGCGGCCTTAATACGTATGAATGGCTCAATCTCCATCGTTAATAAGCAGCTGGGTTTAGATATATCGACTGAGAATGCTGCCATTGCAAGAAGAATTTATTCTTTAATCAAGCATGTGTATGGTTTTTCTGCTGAATTGCTAGTGCGTAAAAAAATGCGTCTTAAGAAAAACAACGTATATATTGTCCGGTTGCACGGTGAAGCGCGTGAGATCCTAGGTAATCTGAAAATTGTCGATCATTCTTTTACGTTCACACGGGCAATCGCTAATGATCTGATTAAGGATTCAAATGGCAAGCGCGCATATTTACGAGGAGCCTTTCTTGCTGGTGGTTCTCTTAATCATCCGGAGTCATCTTATCATTTAGAGATATTCTCTAGTTATGAGGATCATACCATGTCACTCGCTGAGCTTATGAATCGCTTTGATCTTAATGTGAAAATCCTTGAAAGAAAAAACGGTTATATTTTGTATATGAAAGAGGGCGAAAAAATAACCGAATTTCTAAGTATTATCGGAGCCAATGTAGCATTATTTAGTTTTGAAGATGTTCGCATTGTCAAAGATATGCGCAACTCGGTTAATCGACTGGTGAACTGTGAAACTGCCAATTTAAATAAAACAGTCAGTGCTGCTATGCAGCAAGTAGAGAATATCAAATTAATTGACGGGGTCATTGGTCTTGATGAACTTCCGGACAAATTACGAGTGGTCGCTGAACTGCGTGTTAAACATCCTGATGTCACATTGCGAGAACTTGGGGATTTATATGAGGGTGGAACGATTAGTAAATCGGGGATTAATCACCGGTTTCGGAAACTTGCCGACATTGCCGATCGAATTCGAAAGGGAAACCATGACCCATCGACAATCAAGTCCTAAAAGAAGGGAGAAACGAGATGATGAAAGAAATTCAAGCGACGGTTCAACTGAAAAACGGTTTGCAAGCCCGTCCAGCTGCCTTGTTTGTTCAAGAGGCGAACCGGTTCAATTCCGATATCCGTCTTATTAAAGATGGCAAAAAGGTGAGCGCAAAGAGTATTATGGGTATTATGAGTCTAGCTGTCGGATTTGGTATGGATGTGACAGTCACTGCTGAAGGTACTGACGCTGATGAGGCTGTTGCAACATTAGATGAGTTTTTATCACAGGAACAGGTTTAAATAATAGTTTTCTTCGTAGGGATTGTTGCTTTTGGCTGCATTTGATATATACTTTGCTGCTTATGGGAGTGTGCATCAATTCAAATGCTCGGCATCCAACTTTTAATTCCGTATTTAAAAGCAGTCATCTTTCCAAACCAATAACAAGAGCCGTCTCAATAGAGGCGGCTCTTGTTTACGATTATTTTTGGTCTGGTGTTAAAACTTCGTCGACGAGACCGTAGGCTTTAGCGTCTTCCGCATCCATGAAATTGTCACGTTCAGTGTCGTGTTCGATGGTTTCAATCGGTTGACCAGTACGTTCGGAATAAATACGGTTCAATTTCTTACGCATTTTAACAATTCGACGGGCATGAATATCGATGTCCGTTGCTTGACCTTGTGTTCCACCAAGAGGTTGGTGAATCATGACTTCACTGTTTGGCAGAGCATAACGTTTTCCTTCAGCACCTGCTGTCAATAGGAATGAACCCATAGAAGCAGCCATGCCAACACAAATGGTGGATACTTTTGGCTTAATGTGCTGCATCGTATCGTAGATACCCATACCAGCGGAAATGGAGCCTCCCGGGCTGTTTATGTAGAGTGAGATATCTTTATCAGGGTCTTCGGCTGCAAGGAACAATAATTGTGCAACAATGTTATTAGCAACGTTGTCATCAATCGCTGTTCCCAACATGATAATCCGATCCTTTAATAGACGGGAATAAATATCATATGCACGTTCTCCGCGGTTGGTTTGTTCAATGACCGTAGGAATTAATGGCATTTTATTGTCTCCTCCTTTTAATTAATGACTTCATCATACATTAAAGGTCAAAAAAGGTCAAATGAAAATGCATGGCGATTTCTATGACCATTTTACCCTTTGCTCAGGAATTTAAAACAAAAGGTGGATTGATCCACTCTTAACAAACAAGCGCCCATAAGCGCTTGTTTGTTATTGAATGTCTCCAGGATTAAATCCAGCGGCTTCCAGTGCTTGAACAATCCATTCAGGCTGCATAGAATGAGGGTTGAATGTTACTGATATCGCTTGTTCATCTTCATTTAACTTGTAGTCTTTAATGCCAATCATTTTACCTAAGGCGGCTTCTGCCTTTGACATACACTGCTTACAATCAAGGTTGACACTGGTAATCACCGCATGATTGTCACTTTTAGCTTCAGTACTAGTGTCATTATTAACGAAAAAAATGCCAAAGGCAAGCACAATGGCGCTTACTATAAGAACGGCATAATGTTTTCTCATGTCAATCCTCCATGTTCTATGATTTTGTCTTAGTTTTTCATGAGACATGCATCTCTATTCATAGAACCACAGTGAGTCGTTGCCTGACTGTCTTGCAGATAAAAACAATTTAGCAATTAACCCTTGACTTTACATAGGCATTTGTCGTATACTATTCATTGCGCGTGAGACAGAGATTGTCTTCATCAAACATTTGAAGCAATATATATGCGCTCGTAGCTCAGTTGGATAGAGCTGTGGATTCCGGTTCCACGTGCCGGGGGTTCGAATCCTCCCGAGCGCACTATTTAATAATAATGATTGAAGAAAGCCCTTTTGTAATCTTATTACAGAAGGGCTTTTTTATGCTTTACTCTTTGATTGGAGAGGAAGGCGTGAGACGCCTGCGGCCGGAAATCAACAATCACGTTTAACGGAGCCTTTTTAACAAAAGGGTGTTAAAATTATCCTTTCAATGATTCTTAATATTTACCATGGCATTCCTTTATGTAAGCGCTTATAATTTTATTTAGAGGGTGATAACCATGGCGTTAGAATTAGTTCAAACGCAAGAGCAACAATTAAAAATGACCCCGGCGCTTTTTCAGGCCATTACATTGTTACAATATAACCACCAAGAGCTAACGGAATATATTGAGGAACGAGCGCTTGATAATCCGCTGATAGAACTTGAACGTCCATTTGATCGGTATGAACAGCCAATACCGTCTGGAGGGTGGGATCGAACAGCGGATAGTCGGACGGATATCCTTGAAGCAACGGTGTCCAATCAGCAAAACTTTCGAGAAGATTTATCGGCACAAGTTCGCCTTCTGTCACTGTCCGGCGCTGTACGGAGAACGGTTCAATATTTAATTGAAGCATTGAATGAGTCGGGGTATCTTATGATGAGTGAGTCGGAATTATCATCGATGTTGGATGAAGATGAAGCGACGATTGACCAAGCGATAGATATATTGCAGTCTTTGCATCCCGCCGGTATAGGTGCTCGGGGCTTGACGGAGTGTCTACTTTTACAATTAAGAGCTCAAGGTCATGATGAATCACTGGCCGCTTGTATTTTACAGACCCAACCTGAAGTATTTGTTAATGGCGATTGGGAACATGTCAAAAATCAATTGAATGTCACGGATGCGGCCTTGACAGCGGCGATTGAACAGATTCGCGCATTAAACCCAACACCCATCCAAGACTCAGTCAAAGAAGATGATTATATTGTCCCCGAATTGACGATACGTAAAAACGGACCCAAGTATGAAGTGTTCTTAGATCAAGATGATTTACCGGTCATCCATATTGATAATGATTACTATCAGCAAATGCAAAAATACGAAGGAGCTACGGCGAAGTATATTAATCAAAAGTACCAGGAGGTTCTATCGTTACGCCAAGCGATTTTGCAGCGGAAACAAACGATGTCATCTATCGCTCAGACCTTTATTCATTATCAGGACGCCTTTTTAGATTACGGACGTTTCTATCTAAAACCAATGACACTTAAATCCGTTGCCGAAACAATTGGTGTCCATGAATCAACTGTCAGTCGGGCGGTGAAACATAAATATATTCAAACGCCCCAAGGCGTGTTCGAATTTAAACAATTGTTCGTGCGCGGAGGACCAAAAGATTCGACAGGTGAGGCGACACCTTATAAAATAAAACAATGGATTAAAAGGATGATTGATGATGAAAATACGTCACAACCTTATTCGGATCAGAAGTTAAGCGAATTATTGGCTCAACAACAGAGTATCAATCTTTCACGAAGGGCTGTCGCTAAATATCGGAAGACAATCGGTATTCCATCATCAACACGTAGGAAGAAAGGTGAGTAAGCTGTGTCCTCACGAATTGAAATTTACACACAACCGGACTGTCCGTTATGTGACGAAGCGAAAGAAAAGCTCGCGTTTGTCTGCAACAGCTTCAATCTTACTTTTAGTGAGATTGATATACATAACCAGGACTCATTATTGGAAGCCTACTTAATAAGGGTTCCAGTTATAAAAATTAATGGTCATGAAATCGCGGAAGGTAACGTTTACATGCATGAAATTGAAGATTCGGTGAAGAAGTTTTGTTTTGAAAATGGGTGAACGTTTGATATAATAATTTTTGGAGAGATCGGGACACCGATTGACTTAGTTGGGACTTTTTCTGTCCAATGGAAATGGAGGATGCTATGGACGACTTAATCAATGTTCAACAAAAACTTGTACCTGACATGCTCGAAGTCATGACAAGTCGGTATCGCGTCCTCCAATCGATCAGATTTCTTCAGCCGATTGGCCGGCGAACGCTTGCGTCTAACCTTGGTGTGACAGAGCGGGTGCTCCGAGGTGAAGTCACATTTCTGCATGAACAGGGTTTAATCGACATGTCATCCAGTGGTATGCGTCTCACTCAAGAAGGGGATCGCTTAATACATACTTTGGATGATGTGATAAGCGATGTATCAGGTCGTGCCGAATTGGAGAAACAATTAGAGAAGCAACTTGGAGCAACTGACGTTGTTGTCATTCCTGGTGACAGTGATCATCAACCTTGGGTTAAGACAGAACTTGGGTTAGCTTGTGTCAAGGTGATGCAAGACTATGCGGAAGCGGAAACGATCATTGGGGTCACAGGAGGCACGACACTCGCGGCAGTCGCTGATGTCATGCGTCCGTTCAAAAATAATGTTAAGCCCTTGTTTATTTCTGCTCGAGGCGGTCTTGGTGAACAGGCCGAGAATCAGGCTAATACCATTTGTACGAAAATGGCCTATAAGGCGGATGGCCATTACCGGTTGTTGCATGTTCCTGATCAAGTGAGTGAGGAATCTTATCAAATCATGACTGCAGAACCTAGTATTCATGAAGTTCTGCAATTGATTGATTCAGCCGGGATGATTGTCCATGGTATTGGTGACGCTAAAACAATGGCTGAACGCCGGCGTTCCAGTGAGGTTTTGCTTAAGAAAATTCATCAAGAGAGAGCTGTCGCTGAAGCGTTTGGTTACTATTTTAATCGGGACGGGGAAGTTGTCCACAAAGTCAAAACGATCGGTCTACAGTTGGAAAATATCTATGAAAATCGGACGGTTATCGCTGTTGCCGGCGGCCATTCGAAAGCACAAGCTATACAAGCGTATTACCAACAAGGACCAAGCTCGATTCTCATTACCGATGAAGGTGCAGCCCGAGGTATATTGAACGCTGAGTAATATTTCAAGATACATTCTGAGGAGGAGAATATTTATGGCAGTTAAAGTAGGAATTAATGGTTTTGGTCGTATTGGTCGTAATGTATTTCGCGCAGCTCTTAAGAATCCAGAAGTCGACGTTGTAGCGGTGAACGACCTTACTGACGCTAACATGTTGGCTCATTTGCTCCAGTACGACACCGTTCATGGCAAATTGGATGAAGAAGTGACTGTTAATAACGACAATCTCGTTGTTGGTGGCAAAGAAGTCAAAGTTCTTTCTGAACGGAATCCAGTTGATCTCGGTTGGGGTGACCTTGGTATTGACATTGTCGTTGAATCGACAGGTCGTTTCACACAACGCGATGACGCAGCTAAACACCTTGAAGCAGGTGCGAAAAAAGTTGTCATTTCCGCGCCGGCCAAACAAGAAGACATTACGGTTGTTATGGGTGTTAATGAAGATCAGTACGATGCATCCAAGCACGATGTTATTTCCAATGCTTCTTGCACAACGAACTGCTTGGCCCCGGTTGCCAAAGTGCTTAACGAGAAATTCGGGATCAAACGCGGCCTTATGACAACCGTTCACTCATTTACAAATGACCAACAAATCCTTGATTTGCCGCATAAAGATTATCGCCGTGCCCGTGCTGCCAGCGAAAATCTTATTCCGACAACAACAGGTGCAGCACAAGCTGTTTCCCTTGTATTGCCTGAACTTGATGGCAAGCTAAACGGCATGGCTATGCGTGTTCCTACAGCGAACGTATCGACGATTGACCTTGTTGCTGAACTAGATAAAACGGTAACGCGTGATGACATCAACGCTGCTCTTAAAGAAGCGGCTGAAGGTGAACTTAAAGGTGTACTTGGTTATAGTGAAGAACCCCTTGTATCAAAAGACTATAACGGTAACCAACTTTCATCCGTTGTTGACGCGATCTCAACAATGGTGTTAGAAGATAACATGGTTAAAGTGATTTCATGGTATGATAACGAAACAGGTTACTCCAACCGTGTTGTTGACCTTGTTGATTACATCGCAAGCAAATAATGTTTATAACTGTGTGTTTAAAGAGGGGGCCAGAGTGCTTCCTCTTTAAGCATGGCTTATTTTTGTGTATTGGGAGGCCCAACTATGAATAAAAAAACGATGCGGGATATTGATCTAACCGATCAGACCGTCTTTTGCCGTGTCGACTTTAATGTCCCATTAGAGGATGGGGTGATAACGGATGATACGCGAATTCGAGCAGCTGTTCCAACGATCCAGTATATGGTGGAACAAGGAGCTAAAATTATTTTAGCGTCACATCTCGGTCGTCCGAACGGCGAAGTTGTTGATGAACTTAGACTTGATCCTGTAGCTAAGCGTCTTAGTGATCTGCTTGGCGAATCAGTCTATAAAACGGACGAGGTCATCGGTGAGGAAGTCGATAAGGCGGTGTCCAACTTAGAATCCGGCGATGTATTACTCATTGAAAATGTGCGTTTTCACCCTGGAGAGAAGAAAAATGATGCTCAATTAGCCGAAGCCTTTGCTGAATTAGCGGATGTTTTTGTCAATGATGCTTTTGGGGCAGCACACCGGGCTCATGCTTCTACCGCGGGTATCGCCGATCATCTTCCAGCGGTTGCCGGCTTCTTATTGGAAAGAGAAATCAATATTATTGGTAAAGCATTGGCAGACCCTGATCGACCGTTCACAGCCATCATCGGTGGTGCTAAGGTTAGTGACAAAATCGGTGTGATTGATAATTTAATCGATAAAGTCGATAACTTGATTATTGGCGGTGGCCTTGCTTACACCTTTATTAAGGCTCAAGGTTATGAAATCGGTAAGTCTTTACTTGAGAAAGACCGGGTTGAAGACGCCAAGGCTTTTATGCAAAAAGCAAAAGATCAGGGCGTCAATTTCTACCTAGCTGAGGACGCTGTTGTCGGCGATGATTTTTCTAATGATGCCCATACAAAGATTGTCTCAATTGATGAGATTCCAGCTGATTGGGAAGCGATGGACATTGGCCCCAAAACTCGGGAAACTTTTACGAAAGTGATCAAGGATTCCAAGCTCGTTATGTGGAATGGTCCAATGGGCGTTTTTGAGCTCGAACCTTTTGCAGGAGGAACCAGGGCGGTTGGTGAAGCACTCGCCAATGCTGATGACACATACACCATAATTGGCGGCGGTGACTCCGCAGCGGCTGTAGAGAAATTTGGTTACGTAGAGGACATGGACCATATTTCAACCGGCGGTGGAGCCTCTCTAGAGCTCATGGAAGGAAAAACACTACCGGGCATTGCCATTCTTAGCGATAAAGAATAGGAGCACTTCCCCGCTTCGCTAAGTACACGATATTAGTTTAGCAGGGAAGTCAATGCGACGTAGCAAAAAAATAGTTAAGGGAGGAGACTAACGTGCGTAAGCCTATTATTGCTGCTAATTGGAAGATGAATAAGACGATTCAGGAGGCCCATCAGTTTGTTCAAGAAACAAAAGGGCTGTTACCTGATAAAAGCCAGGCAGATGCTTTGATCTGTGCTCCGTCTCTATTTTTAGATGCGTTAGTTGATCAAACGGAGGATATGGATTTTGGTATCGGTGCGCAAAATATGTATTTTGAAGAAAGCGGCGCCTTTACCGGTGAGATCAGTCCGGTGATGTTAGAAGATTTGGGTGTGAGTGCTGTCATTATTGGTCACTCGGAACGCCGTGATATTTTCCAAGAAACAGATGAGATCGTTAATAAGAAAGTTCATGCGGCTTTCAGTCATAACCTGTTGCCCATTGTTTGTGTGGGTGAATCCGATGAACAACGTGAAAATAACGAAACAAATGCGGTTGTAAAAAGACAACTCACTAAGGGTCTAGAAGGATTGACTAAGGAGCAAGCGGGACAAGTCGTGATTGCCTACGAACCGATTTGGGCGATTGGTACAGGGAAGTCAGCTACGGCTGATGATGCCAATGCTGTGTGCCGTGTGATTCGCGAAGACATCAGCGAGATGTTTGGACAAGATGTTGCTGATGCGGTTCGTATCCAATATGGCGGTAGTGTCAAACCGAATAACATCGATACTTTCATGCAGCAACCGGATATTGATGGTGCACTTGTTGGTGGTGCGAGTCTCGATCCGAAATCGTTCTTGCAATTATTGGAGGCTGCCAGTCATGGCGAATAAAATTCCTCATGCATTAATCATTTTAGATGGATACGGCGAACGCAATGAAACCTACGGCAATGCTGTAGCGCAAGCGAATACGCCTAATTTTGATCGGCTTTGGGATCAATATCCTCATGCGACGCTAAGAGCAGACGGCAAAAATGTCGGTCTTCCCGAGGGTCAAATGGGGAATTCTGAAGTTGGGCACATGAATATTGGTGCGGGCCGTGTGGTTTATCAAAGCTTAACCCGTGTGAATATGTCGATCGAGTCGGGTGACTTTTTTGACAAAGATACTTTCTTGGAAGCGATCCGGACAGCTAAGGAAAAAGGCTCTAAGCTGCACATCTTTGGTTTGCTGTCAGATGGCGGTGTTCACAGTCATATTGACCATATGTTCGCATTGTTGAAGCTTGCAGGTATGGAAGACCTTGAGCAAGTATATATTCATGGCTTTCTTGATGGGCGAGATGTTGGTCCGAAAACAGCGAAACAATACATTGAACGGACACAAAATAAGATTAAAGAATATGGCGTAGGTAAAATTGCCACACTTTCAGGCCGCTATTATGCGATGGATCGCGACAATCGTTGGGACCGGATTGAAAAAGCTTACCGGGCGATTGTATACGGTGAAGGTTCTGAGTATAACGATCCATATGAAGTTGTCGATGATTCTTATAACAACGATATCTATGATGAGTTTGTGTTGCCGTCTGTCATTCAGGAAGATGGTGAACCAGTGGCTACAGTGAATGATGGCGACGCCGTGATTTTCTTCAATTTCCGTCCAGACCGGGCGATTCAAATTTCACAAGTGTTTACAAACGAAGACTTCCGCGGTTTTGACCGGGGTGAACAGTGGCCTGAAGACATCCACTTTGTCTGCTTGACTCACTTTAGTGAAACCGTTGAAGGAAATGTTGCGTTTAAACCGACGGACCTTGATAATACCGTAGGCGAAGTGTTAGCCCAAAATGATCTGACACAACTGCGGATTGCTGAGACGGAAAAATATCCGCACGTCACGTTTTTCTTCAGTGGTGGCCGTGAAGAAGAGTTCCCAGGTGAAGAACGAATCTTGATTAACTCTCCTAAAGTCGCAACGTATGATCTGAAGCCGGAAATGAGTGTTTATGAAGTCACCGATGCGTTGCTTGGTGAAATCAATCAAGATAAATTTGATGCGATTATTTTAAACTTTGCCAACCCAGATATGGTCGGGCATTCCGGAATGCTTGAACCAACCATCAAAGCTGTTGAAGCGGTTGACGAATGTTTAGGTAGAGTCGTTGATACCATTTTAGAGAAAGACGGAAAGGCGATTATTACCGCTGATCACGGTAATTCGGATGAAGTCTTAAATGAAGATGGTTCACCACAAACGGCTCATACAACAAATCCGGTTCCAGTGATGGTCGCAGGACAAACGGAACCCTTGCGTACAGATGGAATCTTAGCCGATTTATCGCCAACCTTACTTGACCTTTTACACGTTAATAAGCCGAAAGAAATGGGCGGCAATACCTTAATTAAACATAACGAAGAGGAGTGAAGATCATGTCATACATTATTGATGTATATGCCCGCGAAGTTTTGGATTCACGCGGGAACCCAACTGTAGAAGTTGAGGTTGAATTGGAATCCGGTGCCCTCGGTACGGCTCTCGTTCCGAGCGGGGCTTCAACTGGTGAATATGAAGCTGTTGAATTGCGCGATGGGGACAAAGAACGCTTTTTAGGTAAAGGGGTTCTTAACGCCGTAGAAAACGTTAATACGCTCATCGCCCCAGAACTTGTTGGATTTGATGCGCTTGACCAAGTAGCGATTGACCGCGCACTCATCCAGTTAGATGGAACAGAGAATAAAGGAAAATTAGGTGCTAATGCTATTTTAGGTGTCTCCATGGCTATTGCTGACGCTGCAGCAGCATTTCTTGGTCTACCGCTCTACCGTTACCTCGGTGGATTTAATGGTAAAAAGCTACCGGTACCGATGATGAATATCTTGAACGGCGGCGAGCATGCTGATAACAACGTTGATTTCCAAGAATTCATGATTATGCCAGTTGGCGCTGACAACTTTAAAGAGGGCTTGCGCATGGGTGCGGAAATTTTCCATAACCTGAAGAAAGTCCTTAATGAAAAAGGCCTAAACACCGCTGTTGGTGATGAAGGTGGCTTTGCTCCAGACTTAGGATCGAATGAAGAAGCTTTACAGACCATTGTCACAGCGATTGAAAAAGCCGGATACAAGCCTGGCGATCAAGTGAAGTTGGCGATGGATGTTGCCTCTTCAGAAATCTATCAAGATGGTCAATATCATCTGAAAGGTGAAGGTGTCAGCAAATCATCTGATGAAATGATTGATTTCTATCGTCAACTGCTTGATAAATATCCAATTGTTTCAATCGAGGATGGCCTTGATGAAAACGATTGGGAAGGCTGGCAAAAACTTACCCAAGCCCTAGGTGACCGCGTGCAGCTCGTCGGTGATGATTTGTTTGTCACGAACACGAACAAACTCGCTTACGGAATTGAAAAAGGTGTCGGCAACTCCATTTTAGTTAAAGTTAACCAAATTGGAACATTGACGGAAACGTTTGACGCCATTGAAATGGCCCAACAAGCTGGATATACAGCGATTATTTCCCACCGTTCTGGTGAGACGGAAGATACGACGATTGCTGATATTGCCGTCGCAACCAATGCCGGTCAAATTAAAACGGGTGCGCCTTCACGGACCGACCGTGTTGCAAAATATAACCAACTGTTGCGGATTTCCGATATGCTTGGTGAATCGGCTCGATTTGCTGGTGAACAAGCCTTCTATAATTTAAATAAGTAATGCTACGGCGAACCGGGCTGCTCAAGGGCAGTCCGGTTTTTCTTAAACGATTGCCACTGTGATTGCATTATGTTACATTTAAAATATCGTGTTTCAAGACACAGGAGGTGGAGTTCTGTGCATACATTATTGACAATTCTATTGATGATAGCAGCACTCGGTATTATAACCATCGTTTTATTGCAGTCAGGTAAGAGTGAAGGACTTTCCGGTGCCATCACGGGCGGTGCTGAGCAACTCTTTGGCAAACAAAAAGCTCGCGGTATAGATAAGGTCTTACATCGGACAACCGTTATTTTGTCAATTGTGTTCTTTGTTAGCGCGTTCTTACTTGCGTTTTATGTTTAAAAATTGAGTGAGTTTTGAAAGTTGGAGTCAAGCGCTAGCTTGGCTCTTTCTATTTGTTTTTGAGTGATGTCACCGTCATAATTTAAATTCCGGTGAGTCATTCTAGGAGTAGCGATAGAGAGCACTTCCCCGCTTCGCTAAGCACCACCATATCATTTTAGCAGGGAAGTCAATCGACATTGTAATAATGATAGTAGGGAGAGATTATGATGAAAATTGTACCACCAAAACCATTTACATTTGAAGCAGGCCCCCGAGCTGTATTGCTATTACATGGATTTACGGGCAATTCAGCGGATGTTCGCATGTTAGGGCGCTTTTTGCAAGAAAGAGGTTATACAAGCCATGCACCGCATTTGACCGGTCACGGTGTTCCCCCTGAGGCATTATTGGATGCTGATCCGGAGCAATGGTGGGCAGACGTACAAAATGCTTATCAACATTTGCAAGATCTTGGTTACAAGGAAATCGCAGTAGGTGGATTGTCACTTGGTGGTGTATATTCATTAAAATGTGGTTACAATTTACCTGTAAAGGGAATTGTAACAATGTGTGCGCCATCAAGTGCTAATACATCAGAAAATATTTATGAAGGTGTTTTAAAGTACGCGCGTGAGTGGAAACAAAGAGAAGGGAAATCCAAGGAACAAGTGGAAGAGGAAATGGAGGTTTTTTATAACACCTCCGTGGATCAACTGGTGAAAACAAAAGAGGTCATTAATGAAGTACGGGACAATATTGATATGATTTATGCACCGGCCTTCATTGCTCAGGCAACGCATGATGACATGATTGATCCACAAAGTGCCACATTTATTTATGAATCACTTGAATCAGAACACAAAAATCTAAAATGGTATGACGATTCACCGCATGTCATTACTTTTGGAGACGAGAAAGAACAGCTTCATCAAGATATCTATGAATTTCTTGAAGAGCTTGATTGGACCGTCTCTTAACGATAGGAGGTATGCTCGTGGAAGGCGACATTAAGCAGCAAGCACTTGATTATTTAAGAGATGAATCGGAAAAGCCGTTGAGTGTCAATGAATTAGAAGAAACATTGGAGCTTTCTGATGCCGATGGGTTTAAGGCGTTAATGAAAGCTTTGAACGAATTAGAGGACAATGGTCAGGTGATCCGGACTCGCAGCAACCGCTACGGTGTTCCGGAAAAAATGAATTTGCTTCGCGGGAAAATTCAGGCCCATGCCAAAGGGTTTGCTTTCTTAATCCCGGATGAAGGTGACGTTTATGATGATGTCTACATTCCCCAAGGTGAGTTGAATGGGGCGATGAATAAGGATATCGTTTTAATTCGTGTGAACCAGGATGCGAAAGGTGGCGGACGCCCTGAAGGGACCGTGGTTCGCATTGTTGAACGCGGCAATTCCAAGGTCGTCGGTACATATGATGATAACAATCATTTCGGCTTTGTGATTCCCGATGATCAAAAAATCCCTTCGGATATTTTTATTCCGAAAAATTCGATTAACGGGGCCGTGGACGGACACAAGGTAGTTGTTGAGATCACAAAATATCCGGAAGGCCGCAAGAATGCGGAAGGTGCTATTGTTCACATTCTCGGTCATAAGAATGATCCAGGTATCGATATCCTTTCGATCATTCACAAGCATGGTATTCCTACCGATTTTCCGGACGAGGTGATGGATGAAGCCAAGGCGGCCCCAAGTGAGATTGATCCTGCAGAAATTGAAGGGCGACGGGATTTACGTGATGAGACGATTGTCACCATCGATGGTGCTGATGCTAAAGACTTGGATGATGCGGTTCATGTTGTCAAATTAGACAACGGCAACTATAAATTGGGCGTTCATATCGCTGACGTCACCTATTATGTCGAAGAAGATTCAGCCTTAGATAAAGAAGCTTATGAGCGAGGCAATAGTACCTATTTAGTGGACCGTGTTATTCCTATGATACCGCATCGGCTATCCAATGGTATTTGTAGTTTGAATCCGAATGTTGATCGGTTAACATTATCATGTGAAATGGAAATCACGCCGGAAGGACAAGTCATTGATCACGACATTTTTCCGAGTGTCATTAACACGACAGAGCGCATGACCTATACCGATGTGCGCAAAATTCTGCTTAAAGAAGATGACGAGGTTATCGAAAGGTATAAGACATTGGTTCCGTTCTTTGAGACTATGGGTGAACTGGCTAATATCCTAACGGAAAAACGACGTTTGCGTGGCGCGGTTGACTTCGATTTTAAAGAAGCTAAAGTGTTAGTTGATGATGAAGGTCATCCGACAGATGTTGCTTTACGTGAGCGTTCCGTTGCTGAGCGGCTAATTGAAGAATTCATGTTAGCTGCGAATGAAACGGTCGCCGAACATTTTCATTGGATGGATCTTCCGTTTATTTATCGGATACACGAGGAGCCGAATCCTGATAAGCTATCCACTTTCTATAATTTCGCTGTTAACTTCGGTTATGTCGTTAAGGGCAGTCTTGAGAGTATTCATCCGCGCACGCTGCAGGCTTTGCTTGAAGAAGTCAAGGATGAACCCGAAGAACCGATTATCAGTACAGTTATGTTGCGGTCGATGCAGCAAGCTAAGTATTACGAGGAAAGTTTGGGTCACTTTGGATTGGCGACGGATTTCTACACGCACTTCACGTCACCGATTCGTCGTTATCCTGACTTAATTGTGCATCGATTAATTCGTAAATATTTGATTGAAAAACGACAAGATGCAAGTGTCCAAAAGCATTGGGCGAACAAGCTACCTGATATCGCGCAACATTCATCAGAAACGGAACGTCGATCTGTTGATGCGGAACGGGAAACCGATGATTTGAAAAAAGCTGAATTCATGAAGGATCAAGTCGGTGAAACGTTTGACGGAATGATTAGCGGTGTGACAAGCTTTGGCTTGTTTGTTGAGCTGCCGAATACGATTGAAGGTCTCGTCCACATCAGTTATTTGACCGATGATTATTATCACTACAGTCAAGAACATATGGCATTGATTGGTGAGCGTACAGGCAACGTCTTTCGAATCGGTGATGAAGTCACTGTCCAAGTGATGAGTGTTAGCACAGAAGAGCGCCGTATTGACTTTGAGATTTCTGGGATGCAAAAACCAGAACGCACACGCAAAGCACGGCCGAAAGTGATTACGGATAAACATTCAGGAGCAAATGATAAGAAGAAAAAAGACAAAAAGAAAAAAGGGAAAGACCAGCCGTTCTATGAGGGTGCTAAAAGGAAGAAAAAGCGTAAGAAATAAGTATCCGGGAGTGTCTGCTAGGGCACTCTCCGATTGACTCATCATCGCCTCTTGGTCTTTTTCGCTTTTTTTGATACACTTTTGTATTACAGATAGAAAGAAGGATTAAGGGGGGAGAGAAATGGCCAAGAACACAACTGAAGGACGACTCGCAGCCCAAAACCGGCGCGCAAGGCATGATTATTTTATTGAAGAGACATTTGAAGCTGGGCTTGTTCTGCAAGGGACGGAGATCAAGTCGATCCGCAAAGGTTCGGTCAGCATTAAGGAAGCATTTGGTCGTGTGGATGGCGGCGAGGTATTCATTGATAACATGAATATTTCACCTTATGAAC